>JBNJFD010000047.1:0-12407 GCA_051746525.1 Bacillota bacterium
GCTTTATCTCTATACCAATAAGCCGAGGCATTTACCTTGCCCAATTCTAATAGTTCAATTGCTCTCTTCCAAGGCATAAACTCATAATTCACTTGATATCCTTCTAATTTAAAAGCCTCGCGCACAATTTTTAGTACAAAGCCATTATCTTTGATGTTTTCTCCTGCCCACGGCAGCCACTTACCTGTAGAAATATTAATTTCTTGTTGTTTATTATTAGCTATTACTTTACTACTATAATTAAAGATTATTAAAGTTATTAATAAAAATAGCAGCAAATAAATACCATAATCTTTTTTATTGTTACCACTCACTTTTATCAATCCTTTTATTTAATATTAACAAACTTTTCTTAGTTTCCATTATTTTAAAACTCTTTTATTAGTCTTTTTAATCAACCTTCTGATTTCACCCGTCTTCTTGAATTCTTTAATAGCCTTATTAATATCCGCTTGGAGTTCTTTCCACTTATCTCTATGTTTTGAAATAGCATAATATAAATTATGATCTTTTAAATTAGGTTCTACTCTGGTCATAGTATTCAAAATTTCTTCTTTTCTTTGAGGTGACAAATTAGAATCAGCTACACTATATTTAACTACTAAAGGATCTCCAATAATTAAATTGACCCTTTTAGCATATAACTTTTGGGCATTCATTAAATCATTTACTGCCTCACTAACATCAAAATAACCTTCCTCTTTCAAATGGTTAAATTTCTCAGTATTATAATACCCTCTCACTACTCCAATTTTTTCATCTTTTAAAGCAGTTACATCTCCATTAAAATCAATGCTTTCTCCTTTGCGTTTCATAATTGCTATTGGAGCATCTCCTTCTGGTATTTTATTTGATAAAGCTACATGATCTCGTCTTTTAGTTCCTTCAACTACTTTTGAAGGCAAACTCTTATCTAAGTAATAAGCAGGATACAAAATATCTACTTGCCCTTTTTCAACAAGACTTACTCCCCGAGGCCAAGGATAAAAAACAGAAGTAACTTTATATCCTTGACTAGCTAAAATAGCAATCGTTACCTGCTGAACCCACCCTTGACCTGGCAATTTTTCACCAATATAAGGTTCCCAATTTAAAGTAGTAATTTTAACCGATTTATCCCCACTTTTATTAAAAACATAGGTGTTGCTATTAATTTTTTCTCCTACTATATTATGTTCTTGTCCCTTATATTTGAAATTAACCTCTATATTATCAGCAAACACTGGAGTAGAAAAAATAATTATTAACCCCAATATCAAACCCCACAATTCAATCTTTTTAAATAATTGCTTCATTAATAATTCACCTCAATTCAAATTGAAATGATATTAGTAAGTCTTTTATTTAACTTTAATCGCTTGGACTTGATTACGACCATTATTTTTAGCCTGATATAATGCTTTATCAGCAACATCTATGAATTCATTAGCTGCCAAACTATCACTTACTATAACTGTAGCTACTCCTACACTCACTGTTACATATTCAGAAACAGATGAGTCCTCATGCCTTATTTCTTGTTCTTCTATTTTTTTTCTTAATTTCTCTGCTATTGCCACTGCTTCATCCTGTTTAGTTTTAGGTAAGATAACAACAAATTCTTCTCCTCCATAACGCGCTACAAAATCAGATGATCGTTTAAGGGTCTCCGACAAAACCGCTGCTATTTTCTTCAAACAATCATCTCCTGCTAAATGACCATAATTATCATTAAATTCTTTAAAAAAATCAATATCTAGCATAAGAGCTGACAAATATTCATTATGCCGCAAAGATCTATTCCATTCTTTCTTTAATATTTTATCAAATCTTCTCCGATTTGGTATCCCTGTTAATCCATCTAAAAAGGACATATCTTTTAATTTTTGATTTGCTTGCTCTAATTTGTCTTGAGTTTTCTCTAATTCTTCTACTTTTTGGTTCAACAACTTTTCTGCATATTTTCTTTCTGAAACTTCTACTTCTAGCTTCTCTTGGGTTTCTTTCAATAACTTCTGTTGATTATCGCTAATACTAAGAACTTTCTCCATTTGTTTTAAAAACTTTTTATAATTAAAAACCATAGACTTATATTTTTCAAACAACTCTTGGTTTTCATAATCTCCATTCTCTATATCATCAAGTGCTTGATTTAAAATCTCTTTTTCATATTTAAATAAATCACCCATTTTGATTCCTCCAATATAAAATCTTACTCCTTAATTATCCTCACTTCTCCCTCTACTGCTTCTATTTTTTTAATTACTTTATTGAATTCATTTTCTACAGCAGTTGATTCAAAGTCAACTCCTATTAAATCAAAATGAATTTCTAAGGGTTTAATCACAAACAACCCTTCTACTGTCTCATTAATTGATTCTATTAATTCTTGATCTATAGTTTTATTAACTTTTATTTTAAAAACTCCTTCTTCATTCAAAACCTCTAAAGGTTTTAAATCACTCATTCCTTCTACTTTTATATTCCCTACTTCTTGTTCTAATTCTTCTTCAGTTTTTTCTAATTGTTCCTCATCTTCCTCATCTTCCTCATCTTCCTCATCTTCCTCTACTTCTTCTTCATCTTCTATTGTTTCTTCAGCTTCTGATTCTTTTTCATCCTCCATTTTATTTTTAGAAGCAGGGGTGCTTACCTCTTTTTCAAGCTTGTCTTCTTGCTCAGAATCATCTTCTTTGCCTAATACTTTATTTAGCACTCTAGAAACATCTTCAATTTCAATTGGCTTTACAATATAATGAGAAGCACCTAGTTCAATTGCTTTCAACACCTTACTTTTATGACCTAAAGAAGTTACCATTATTACTTTTGCTTCTGGAAATTTTTCTTTCAATCTTTTCAATGCTTCTATTCCACTCACTATAGGCATGACTATATCTAAAGTAACTACATCAGGTTCACATTCTCTATATTTACGAACAGCTTTATTGCCATCCTCAGCTTCTCCAACTACTTTATGTCCTAAACTCTCTACCATACTCTTGATGTTTCTCCGCATCACAAGATTATCATCTATAACCAATACTTCTGCCACATCTACTCCCTCCTTTATCTATCATTATTTTTCCCATCTTTCAATTAAATTTAAAAATAATTCATCTGCTCCTAAACTCATTTTTTTAGTAACAAGATGACTATCTTTATACTTTAATACATTGCCATCAACTGCTATCGGCTTTGGTGATTTTTCCAAATAACCTTCTTCATTATTCAAATCCTGCAATGAGTTGCCAAGAATTATATTTAAAACCTCACTTAAACTACTTTTAATTAACTCCTCTTCCTGCTCTTCAATTTCTTCCTCTACAAATAATTCCATAATTTTTACTGCAGTATTATAATCAGCACTGATAATCACATCATAAAATTTATTAAATCTTATATTTGTAATTACATTAAAATCTAATAAATGAATCTTTATATCTCCTTGACAGTTCCGGGTTTCATGTTCAGTAACATTTAATTTCAAATCATCTTCTAAAAAAGTTATTAATTGCTTTTTTAATTTTCTAATCAACAAATTAGGGTTCTTTTTTAATTCATTGTCTTCTGATTCTAAATGCGGCAGAACAATTTTGAATTCTGTTCCTGCTCCTGCTTCAGTTGTAACAGAAATTTGACCTCCTAATTTAGAAACTTCACTCTTCACAGAGGCCATCCCTATCCCCCGACCAGCTATTTGACAAACTTCTTTTTTAGTTGATAAATTATCTGCGAAAATGAGATTGACAACTTTATCTTGCGGCAGAGCATCTAATTCTTCTTTAGTATATAAACCTTTTTGAACAGCTTGGTTTTTTATTTTTTCTAAATCTATTCCTTGACCATCATCGCTAATAATAATTATTATATTATTATTTTTTTCTTTAACCTGACACCTTATTTTCCCTCCTTCAGGCTTATTATTGATTAATCTCTGATTCGGATCTTCTATCCCATGATGAATTATATTGCGAAAAATATGGATTAAAGATTTATTAAAATCATGATAAATGTCTTCATCTACTAATACTTCTTCTCCTTCAATAATAAAATCATCTACTTTTTTTCCTACTCGTTGTGCTAATTCATAAATATAGTCCTCATAAATACCTATTAACTCCTGCATTGGCTTATAAATAATTCTTTTAAGTTGTTCCAAAACTGCTTTCTTTTCTCGATCTGGAAAGTACTTTTTAACTTTTTCTTCTAATTTTAATATTGTTTCTTTATTAACCATTATCGTATCTTCTTGCTTTAAAAAATTTCTTCCTAATATTTCTTTTATAATATTAATATCTTCTTCTAAAAAATTATTAACATTAATTTTAGTAATAAACTTAATTAAGTCATCTTTACTAATTGAATCTCTACTTTTTTTGAAATCAACAATTTGGTCTTCTAATTGATGTAGTGACTCAGCAGTATTATTCATCCCCCATTGACCAAAAACACCTTTAAAAGTATGCACTTTTCTATACATTTCATCTAACAAATTACAATTTTTAATCTTTCCTATTAAATCATAAATTTCATAGGTGAAATACTCTTTGAAATCATTAATATATTTCTTTACCAGTCCTTGATTTACAATTGTAGTAATTGCCATCTTTAAATTATGTCTTTCTTTTTCTAACTTGTTTTCTAGTTCTCTTTTTTCTGTGATATCAGTTATAATGCACATGACTTTTTCTTCTTCTGCAATAAATTTATATTTGATTTCTAATAATTTATTATTAACTTTTAATTCTTCTGGTAATAAAGTTAAATATAATTCAACTTTAGAATGATCTTCTTGAAAAACATTATTGAAAACCTGTTTTACTAGTTCTAAGTCAGAATTTTTAAAAATAACATCTAAACAACTTTTTTCTGCTATTTCTTGTCCAAAAATATTTTTACATTCTAAACTATATTCAGGGTCAATTAATAAATCTTCTCCAAAAGTTAAAAAACCCTGCCCAGCATTATTTAATAAACTAGATAAATTGTTCTGTGTTCTCCTTAAAACCTTTTGGTTATTATCACTAATCTTTAATATTTTTTCACTTTGCCGTAATAATTTTTTATATTTAAAAGTGAGCGATTTGAATTTTTTGAATAACTCTTTATTTTGATATTTTTCGTTAGCAATTACTTTATTGGCTCGTTCAAGTGTTTTTCTTTCATACCTAAATAAATCTTTTGAGTTATCTCCCACTAAAATCCCTCCTCCACTATTCGCTTTCAACTAATAAATTAAGGGGCACTTCTAAATAATCTTTAAAATCTTTTGCCATTTCATAAGACAATTCATTATCTTCATTATAATACCAATTTAGTTCTACAACTACACCATTTTGATAAGCCTCTTCTAAAATATCTAAAATACTCATAATTGATTTTGTACTACTAGTATTTAAATATTCTAAGCTTAATTCAACTTCAACTTTTTCTCCCTGCTCTAATTCTTCACTATAATCTTCTAACCAATTAAAAAGTGGATCATAGAATTTGAATGAATTTTCAGGATAAGACTCTCCTTTAATTACTAAATGATTATCTTCAGGATCAAAATTTATTCTAGGTGTTGCTTTAGTAGCTTCTATAATCAATTCTTCCATATTATTGCCTCCCAGTAATTACTTCTTAAATTAACTTCAGCTTTTATTTTGATACATTATTCTACTTTAAATCCAACTACTGTTATATCATCACGCTGCTCTTCAGACCCTTGATGCTCTTTAAGCTCATTTTCAAAATTTTCTTTTTGTGTTTTTAAATCTTTTTGATTGTTTTCTTCTAGCATTTCAATAAATCTACTGCGGCTAAATCGTTTGTTATTTTCTCCATTTTGATCTATATACCCATCTGAAGCCATATAAAAGACTTCATCTTGCTCTATCTCTAGTTCATGATTAGTATATTTGTTATCTTTTTTAGCATATCTATAACCAATACTTTTTCTATCGCCTTTTACTCTAACAATTTCACCATTATCACTATAATATAATGGTATTCTAGCACCGGCAAAAATTAACTTATCTTGTTTTTTATTAATTGAGCATAATCCTATATCTAGACCATCATCTCGCTGTAGGTCATTACTGTTTTCATGCAGGCTTTCCTTTAAATACACATTTAATTGTTCTAAAAAATCAGCTGGGTTTTTAGTGGCTTCTGTATCAACAATTCTATTTAAAATAGCATTAGCAGTCATAGTCATTAATGCCCCAGGCATACCGTGTCCTGTACAATCCACAACAGCAATTAAAATTTGCTCATCTATTTGCCTCATCCAATAAAAATCTCCACCAATTTTATCTCTCGGCTGCCAAATAATAAAATGATCTTCAAAACAATTTTCAAAGCGCTCTTGTTTAGGCAATATTGATTGTTGAATATATTGAGCATAATTCACATTCTGCATTATCTTTTTGTTTTTAGCTTCTAACTCTTGATTTGATTTAGTTAATTCTGATGTTCGCTGTTCTACTAAATTTTCTAAATTATTTGTATGTTCATCAATAGTTACAGCCATATTATTAAATGAATTAGCTAAATCTCCTAATTCATTATCGGCATCTAAATCAATTCGCTCTTGATAATTACCTGCAGCTATTACTTTTGTAAATTCAGTTAATTTATCAATGGGATTAATTACTATCCGATTAAGAAAATAAACTATCCCTACAACAATTAATAATAAAGAAATTATCAGCACAGCAATGGTAAACATGAAATCCCAAATACTAATTATTTCTGAAGTGTCTAATAAAGTCATGATATACCAATCCATAGCAGGTATGTGCGTTACTGCTGCAATTCTTTTATCTCCTTTTAAATTTAAATTCAAGGTGTGAATTTCTTGACTGTCTTCTTTAAGTTGAGACATTATGTTTTTCATTTCTTGTTCTTTATTTGCTAATAATTTGAAAATTGTTTTTTCTTCACCCTCTTCAAATCCAGAGCTTATCGCAGATAATTTAATATAGTCTTCATCTTCATAAGCCTGAATAAATCCTCTTTGGTCAAATAAAATCGGAGTGATATAGGAATTATTAGATTCTAAAAAATTATCTAAAAATTTATTTAAAGTTAAACCTGTTCCTCCCATTCCAATTTTTTCACCTTCTTGATTATGCATAATTGCATTTATCCACAATTTAGTCACATTTAATTCGCGGTCAACATTCACATTTAAATAAAAATCATCTATATTTCTCATAGTTTCAAAATACCATTTGTCATCTGGATTATCTTTCTCTAGGGTATAACGGTATTGTTCACCTGCAAATTCATTCTTTTGATTATTAAAATAATAATTTTTAGATTCATCAATAATGAAAAAATAACTCTCATCTTGAAAATGGCGACGATAACTTTCTAATTCTCTAATACCTCTTTCTTTTAACCTTTTGTCATCTTCATTTTGCGCCCATTTTTGTAAAACAGGTGTGTCCACCATTTTTTCAGTAATAGCAATCTCTTTTTTGATGGGGCTAGTAATTCTACTTTTTTCTTTTAATAAATATTCTGTAGCAAATCTAGTCCCTAAATCATTAATCTTATCATTTAAAGTATAATAAATAAGTACTAAAGCAGTTACACTAGTCAATAAATAAATAACTATAATAATTTTAAGCAGTTGCGGTTTTAAACTATTATGTTTAAACATTGATATCACCTCTTTATTTAGATTCAAATACTATTATAACAAAGCAATCTAAAAATTATCTAAAACTTACTTTTGAACTTATACATTCCAGTTTAAGTTTATGCATCTAATATTAATTATTCATTAAAACCACTCATAAAACCTTTTATTTAGTCAAAAAAATATAAATAACCCCATAATTTGCTATTACACTTTTATGGATATTATTACTTTTATATGTTAATATCTAAAGTAGTTCTCTTAAAGCTTATATTAGAAAGGAGTTTTTTAAATGATTAAGAAATTAATCACCGTAAATTTGATATTATTTATAGTTATTGCTTTTACTATTCCAACTTTTGCTTATCAACCCCAAGATGTTGACAATAATCATTGGGCCCTGCCTTATATTAGTCAACTATTAGACCAAGATATTATGTATATTTATCGTGACGGCAATTTTTACCCTAATACAGCAATTACTAGAGGTGAATTTGCCTACTCTTTAGCTAAAACATTAGATTTAGAGGCCAATGCTACTACTAATATGACTGATATTACTAATCACCCAGCTCAAGGGTATATTTCAGCATTAGTACAGGAAGAAATCATTACCGGTTATCCGGACCACACATTCCGACCTAATAAAGAAATTACCAGAGCAGAAATAATTACTATGCTGGCTAGGAGTTTGAATTTAGAGGATCAGCAAAACAAAATTAAAATAACTAAAAATTCTTATTCCGATTTAGATAGTGAACATTGGGCTCAAGAATTAATTTCTCTGTCATCAAAATTAAACATTATTAATGGCTATCCAGACGGAACTTTTAAACCTAATAATTATGTTACTAGAGCAGAAAGTGCAAAACTATTAGTCAAATTAAGAAACTTTACTCCGGTAACAGGTACAGTGGTAGAAACTTATCCATTGTCTAAGAAAGTCAAAATTAATGTTGGAGATGATAAGCAGACTTTTGACCTTGGCCCTAACCCCTTAATTGGACGTAATAATCAATTAGTAGAATTAGATGAAATGCTTGTATCTGATACAGCATATCTGTTACTAAACCAACATCAAGAGGTTATCTATTTTAAAGCTTATGGACTCGTCACTAAAAAAGATGTTGCTCAAGAAGTAAGTGAACAGACAAATGATTTCTTTAACCCTGATCAATTAATAGAAATTGCTGATGGGAATTGGGAAGCAGTTACACCAACTCTAAAAGAAAAAGTTGCTGTTCAATTATTTGAAACAGGATTAAATCCTCGTGAAGTAAATGCTTTATTTAATCAAAATTGGGATGAGATGAAAGAATTAAGTAAAGCTAGATTAGTTGAAGCAGTAGCCATTGCTTCCAATATACCACAAGAAATAATTACTGCCTCATTAAATAAAGATTGGGATAAAGCCAAAGAATTAGCAAAGGATAATGCTATTACCACTGCATTAAATGCACTTATGCGCAATAGCTCTTTGCTTTCATAAATCATTAATTTAATTCATTAAAAAATAAGGGCAGCTGCCCTTATTTTTTTTATCTAAATATCATAGCCAAAATTTACTAACTTTCAAAAATGTATTGCAGCACACATCAACAATCTTAGAAATAGAGTACAATGAATATAGAATGTTAAATTTGTATTTTAATATATATTTTTTAGTTTTAAAATCTGAAAACTGTGAGGTGATGGAAATTATGCAGGAATCACAAATTAACCAAGCTGTTCGGTCTGTCAATAATGACTTTTTTATCAATATTAATAACTCACCATCTCTAAACCAGTTATTACAACAATTGAAAGAAAAAGATAATTATACTTATCACCATAGTTTTAATGCCTATATGTATAGTGTAGCCATTGGAGAACAATTACAATTGAAAAAAGATGCTTTAAAAAAACTAGGTTGGGGTGCATTATTACATGATATCGGCAAATTAGAAATTGCTAATCATATTCTTAAAAAACCACGTCAGCTTACAGACTTAGAATATAACAAAATAAAAGAACACCCTTTAAAAGGAGTTCAGATTTTGACAAGGTCAAATATTATAAGCAATTTAAAAACCTCTGTACTAGAACATCACGAAAATTTTGATGGTTCAGGATATCCTTTTGGATTATCGGGCACAAATATCTCATTAAATGCCCGCATTATTAGGGTGGCAGATAGTTTTGACAGTATGGTTAGTAATAGGGTTTACCGTGCTGGCATTCCTGTTGATATTGCTCTCACTGAATTGAAAAATTATGCTGGGACACAATTTGACCCTGATATAGTAAATGCTTTTATAAAAGTTTTACGAGATTGAATTTCTTCTTGCAAAAAAACATTTTTTGTGTTATTATAGTAAACGCTGCATGAAAAGAATATAAGCCGAAGTGGCGGAACTGGCAGACGCGTTGGATTCAAAATCCAATGGTCCTTGTGGCCTTGTGGGTTCGAACCCCACCTTCGGTACCAATTATTAAAAAGCCCTGCAATTGCAGGGCTTTTCTTATTTTTTGCAAATCCAATGCTGCATATTTGCTTAAATCCTACCTTGATTTTAATAAATATATTTTATTTAATGTTTCATCCCCTTTTGCAGTTCTTTAATCTCCTCTTTTGATAATTTGCTTGATTTAGCTATTACTTCAACTTCTACTCCTTCTTTCAATAAGTTTTTCGCCATCTCTATTTTACCCTCTTTTTTTAACTCATTAGCAATACTCATAACTTCTTCCCCCTTTTCTTTTGATACTTTTTCTACTATTTTTTCTACATCCTCAATATTAGCATCAACTGCATCAGCTTCGATTATATATTTAATTACAGTCTTGAAATAATCTAATGCTTTATTCTGCTCTTCTAATTTCTTTAGTACTTTAATTGCATCATACAATTTCTCATCAAAATCACCTTGAAATACCGCACTTAACACATCTACAAATACTCTCATCTGACCTGTTCCTTTAATCTCTTCCTTACTATATTGAGATAGGTCAAAAATAACATATTTAAAATCAGGCAGATATTCTTTAGCTTCTAATGGTACCTCTTCTATAATATCACTTAACTTTAATCCTACATTCCATTTGCTTGACCCATGATAGATTAATAGTGGAACTATCAATGGGAGCTTTTTTATACCTTGTTCTTTTTTCAATTTCCATATTCTAAGCATATACTTTAACAGTTGTAAAGTAATATCATTATAAATATAACTTTTGTGCTCGAATAAAAAGCACAAGTAGCTTTCTTTACCTTCTAAATCTGCTTTATAAATTGTATCAGAAAAATATTCTTCTAATTCATCATCTGTAAAACTATCTTTTATAATCTCTAAAGTTGTTAAGTCTATTTTATTTAGTAAGTCTTCAGGTAAATAAGTTTCTAGAAAACCTTGAGCTGTTTCTTTATAACTAATGCTTTTCTTAAAAAATTTATCATGTGGTGTCTGCATTATTTATACCTCACTAACTTTTTATTTCTTGCTTATATTATATCCTATTTAAAGTTATTTTAAAAGGTTATCTATTCTTAATTTTGATCCTAATATCTTTAAACACAATATAAATACAGTTGATTTCAAAATTAGGAAGCAGGTTTTTGCACATCTTTTAATTTTTCTATTAGTTTCTTAGCTTGATTCAAATTCAATCTAGTTACATTAGATAAATCTTTAGCATCTTTTATTCCAATTTCAGTTAGAAAAGTAGTGATGATTTCTCCTGAAGCACTTGGCTTCTTCTGATATAACTTTCTGATCTGATCAACATAATTCTCTTCTTGTGGTAGAAATTCTGCTGGTAGTTGAGGTTCATCTTTAATCACATAATTTTTACCTTGTTTCTTGATATCAGCCCAAATTGTCGTTACTTTATTATAACACAGATTTTATTCCTTACGACAACTATCCTAACATATAGGGGTACCAATTATTAATCAACCCGCAATAGCGGGTTTTTTTATTTTTTTGCTAATCCAAACCTGAATCATTCTAGCAGTTGTCTAATTAAATTACTTACCTCAAACTTAAAATTAATATCAGCATAAAAAAGAACCAACTTACTTAAATAGTTGGCTCGAAAAAATACGTATTAATATTTACTTTAAACAATAACAAAACTTTAAGTTAATGCTTTTATAAGTTTAGAATCTAGAGTATCAAACTTAACTTTAATCTCTTTACCAGTCAATTCATAAATAACTTTTTCTAATAACTCAGTTTCTATCGAAGTCTGCACCAATGCTCCAGCTTCAATTACCAATATATCCCCAATAAAAGTAATTGGCTTAAGTTTTAAAAACCAATCAAAATCTTTATACGATACTTGCTCTTTAATTTCCTTTAGTAAGTTAGCCCATATTTCAGGTAATTCATCACTAGAAATTAATGGAGATTGCTCCTTGTTTTCCAGAAACTCTTTTACCTCTTTTGCTTCTAATTCAGCTCTTTCCTTCTCTACTTCTGTTTTCAATTCTTCTCTCACTTTTTCTAATTCTTTTTGATTATTAGGTTGACTAATATCTTCTAAGCTTTCTTCTTCTATTCCTACTCTCTCTTCTGGACTATTATTTATTATACTATCAACTTTTTTCTCTATTCTCTCTAGTTTCTCTAAAATCAAATCAATTTTATCTAAACTCACAATATCTCTCCCTTCTCATTTCCTATTTTAACTGGTAAATCATCCAAATTCAATAATCAAAGTTTGACATTAAATTCATAATTATGGTTTTTGATTTTCTCCAAAAGTAAATTTAATGAACTTATAGTCCAATAGATTAAAAAATCATTTATTTATA
>JBNJFD010000048.1:0-12393 GCA_051746525.1 Bacillota bacterium
GATAATTATAAAAATGCAGGAATCTGAATTAAAAGCAGAACAAAATAATAATCGAGATTTGCAAAATAAATATCAAGAACTAGAAGAAATACTCCAACAAGCTAAAGTGGAAAAACCAAGTCTAATTGATATTCTACATCAAGTACAAAATCTAATAGGCTATTTACCGCGAGAAGTGCAGATAAAAATAGCTCGAGAATTAGGAATTCCTTTAAGTGAGATTTATAGTGTAGTTAGCTTTTATTCATTATTTTCCACTGAAGCAAAAGGAGATTATAATATAGAAGTTTGTATGGGAACAGCTTGTTATGTCAAAGGTAGTAATGATGTACTAGATAAATTAAAAGAAGAGTTAGAAATTGAACCGGGCCAAGTTACAGCAGATGGGCAATTTAGTTTAGAAACGGCTCGCTGTGTTGGTGCCTGCGGGATGGCACCAGTAATCTTAATCAATGGAGAAGCTCATGGTAAAGTAAGGGTAGAAGAAGTGCCTAAAATATTAGCTGAATACAAAGTATGATTTTTTGCAAAGATAAGGGTGTTGAATATCAGGAGGGAGTGAAAGGGTGTTGGCGCAAAATAAGATTTTAGTCTGTGGAGGAACAAGTTGTCATTCTTCAAATGCCAAAGAAATTTATCATAAATTGCAAGAGGGTATAACAGAACATAATTTAAATTCAGAGTATAAAATTATTGAAACAGGTTGTTTTGGTTTTTGTGAGCAGGGGCCAATTATAGTGGTCTATAATGGGCAATATGAAAGTGGTACTTTCTATTGTCAAGTTGAAGTGGAACAAGTGGCTGAAATTATTAAGCAGGACCTAGTAGGGGGAGAAATAGTAGAAGAACTAATTTATATTGACCCTAAAACTGAAGAAAAAATATATGAATTTGAAGAGATAGACTTTTATGAATATCAACAGCGGATTGCATTAAGCAATTGCGGCAGAATAGACCCAGCTAGTGTTACAGATTATAAAGCTAGTGGTGGCTATCTGGCTTTAGAAAAAGTTGTCAATAATATGGAAGCCAAACAAGTAATTGAAGAAGTTAGAACTTCTAGGCTAAGAGGGCGGGGTGGAGGTGGATTTCCTACAGGAGTCAAGTGGGAGATTACTTATGATAATCCGGAAACGCCTAAATATATAATTTGTAATGCTGATGAAGGAGACCCGGGTGCTTTTATGGACCGCAGTATCATGGAAGGAGACCCTCATAGTGTAATTGAAGGGTTAGCTATAGGAGGTTATGCTGTAGGAGCACAGCAGGGTTTTGTTTATATTAGAGCGGAATATCCTTTAGCTGTAGAAAGGTTAGAGCAAGCTATTACTAATGCTCGAGAAGCTGGTGTTTTGGGAGCTAATATTTTCGGCAGCGGCTTTAATTTTGATGTAGAGATAAAAATTGGTGCTGGAGCTTTTGTTTGTGGTGAGGAGACAGCTTTAATTCAATCCGTCGAAGGTTATCGGGGAGACCCACAATCCAAGCCTCCTTATCCAGCTCAACAGGGGCTATATGGACAACCGACTTTAATTAATAATGTTGAAACTTTAGCCAATATTCCAATTATTCTACGAAGAGGTGGGCAATGGTATAGTGAAATTGGAACGACAGAAAGTACAGGAACAAAAGTATTTGCTTTAGCAGGTGATATTAATAATATTGGGTTAATTGAAGTACCCATGGGAACTAGCTTAAGAGAGGTTGTTTTTGATTTGGGAGGTGGAATTCCTGATGGAAAAGAATTCAAAGCAGCTCAAACAGGAGGGCCGTCAGGAGGGTGCATTCCTAAAGATAATTTAGATGTACCCCTAGATTATGATAGTTTATTAGAAAAAGGTTCAATGATGGGCTCCGGAGGGTTAATTATTCTTGATGAAAGTAATTGTATGGTTGATGTAGCAAGGTTTTATTTAGATTTTACTCAAGATGAAGCCTGCGGCAAATGTGCTCCAGGTAGGATTGGGACTAAAAGAATGTTAGAACTATTAACTAAGATAACAGCAGGAGAGGGCCAAGAAAGTGATTTAGATAAATTAGAGAACTTAGCAGAAAATATTAAAAAAACAGCTCTCTGCGGCTTGTGTAAATCGGCTCCTAATCCAGTACTTAGTACTTTAGAGCATTTTCGGGATGAGTATTTGGCCCATATTAATGATAAAGTTTGTCCTGCTGGTGTTTGTTCGGCATTAGGGAATTATGAAATTAGTCATGAAATTTGTATTGCCTGTGGTAAATGTGAAGAGATTTGTCCAGTAGATGCAATTAGAGGTGATAAAGAGCAAAAGTATAGTATAGATCCAGAAATATGTATTTCTTGTGGGAAGTGTGCTGAGGTTTGCCCAGTAGATGCTATTGCTAAAGTTTAAATAAAGGAAGGGGTGCTTTAATGCTGAGTTTAACAGTAGATGGTCAACAAGTAGAAGTTGAGGAAGGAGCTAAGGTTTTAGATGCAGCAGACAAATTAAATATAGATATACCTACACTTTGTTATTTAGAAGGAGTTAATGAGCCTGGTGCTTGTAGAGTATGTGTAGTAGAAATAGTGGGAGAAAAAGAGCTGCAGCCAGCTTGTAAATATGATGCTCGTCAGGGGCTGGAAGTCAAAACTAACACCCCAGAAGTTTTAAATGTCAGAAAAGAAATTGTTGAGCTATTATTATCAGATCATCCTTTTGATTGCTTAACTTGTGCCGCTAATTTGAATTGTGAGTTGCAGTCTCTTGCAAAACAGTTAGGGATTAGAGAAATTGATTTGCCAGGTGAAAAGAATGAATATCCAATTGATGATTTATCACCTTCATTAGTACGAGAACCAAGCAAATGTATTATGTGTAGAAGATGCATTGAGGTTTGTGCAGGAGTTCAAGAAGTACATATTTATGATATTTTAGAAAGAGGATTTGGAGCTATAGCAGGACCGGCTTTTAATGATAGTTTAATGGATACACCTTGCATTACTTGTGGGCAGTGTATTTTAGTATGTCCTACAGGGGCTTTGCATGCTAAAGATGATAAGCAAAAAGTATGGGATGCTTTAAGAGATTCTGATAAACATGTTGTGATTCAAACTGCTCCTGCTATTAGAGTAACTATTGGTGAAATGTTTGGTTTAGAAAAAGGGAGTTTAGTAACAGAGCAGTTAGTAACAGCTCTAAAAAGAATAGGGTTTGATAAAGTTTTTGATGATTGTTTTGGAGCAGATGTAGTGGTAATGGAAGAAGGAGCAGAATTAATAGCAAGATTAAAAAATGATGAAAGTCTACCGCAATTTACTTCTTGTTGTCCTGGTTGGGTTAAATTTTGTGAGAGCTTTTATCCAGAATTAATTCCTAATTTATCTTCTTGCAAATCCCCACAGCAGGTATTTGGAGCTTTAGTGAAGACATATTATGCCCAAATAGCTGATATCAATCCTGCTGATATATTTTCTGTATCAGTTATGCCCTGTGTGGCTAAAAAATATGAAGCAGCTCGAGAAGAAATGAATGATAGTGGACAGGATAGAGATGTAGATTGTAATTTGACGACTCAAGAATTAGGAGAAATGATTCAAGAAGCAGGTTTAGATTTAAAAGATTTGCCTAAAACTGAATATGATGAGCCTATGGGTTATGCTTCAGGAGCAGGAGTTATTTTTGGTTCGACAGGAGGAGTTTGTGAAGCTACTTTGCGGACAGTTTATGAAAAATTAACAGGTAAAGAACTAAATAGAATTGAGCTGCAAGAAGTCCGGGGCAAAGATTTTAAAGAAGGAATTATTGATTTAGGAGATGGGAGAGTGATTAAAGCTGCAGTAGCTAGAGGGACTGGAAATGCTAGGAAGTTAATTAATAACCTGCAGTCAGGGGAAGCGGAATATGATTTTGTAGAAGTTATGGCTTGTCCTAATGGCGGTTGTGTAGGCGGAGGCGGTCAACCTGTTTATTCTGGCTATGATAGTTGGCGGAGAATGGGAGATGACTTTGTTAAAAGAGCCGCAGGGTTAGTAGAAGAAGACCGAAATAAAGAACACCGCAAATCTCATGAGAATCCTTTTATTAAAAAACTATATCATGAATTTTTAGGTGAACCCCATGGAGAAAAATCACAGCAATTATTACATACTGAATATGTTGCTAGAAAATTATATACAATTGATAGATTATTAGGAGAAAAAGAAACACCTCCAGAAGTGGCTGATGCAAGAGCAGGAGAAGAGACTTAGAAAAAATAAAGTAAATAATTACTTAAAATTAATTGCTTTACCTGATATAATTTATATTAAACATTGTAAAAACAATTAACTAGGAGGGATACTTATGATGTTCACTCAATTTGAAGTGGAAACTAAACAGCATGATCAATTAGTTGATATTACTAAAAAGATTACTAAAATAATTGAGCAGTGGCATATTAAGAATGGAAGTTGTTTAGTATTTGTTCCTCATACAACAGCAGCAGTAACAATTAATGAAAGTGCTGATTCATCTGTTAAACGAGATATATTATCTAAGTTAAAAGATATAGTACCTTGGCAGGATGATTATGAACATTTAGAAGGTAATTCAGCAGCTCATATAAAAGCTAGTTTGTTTGGTAATTCAGAGAATATTATTGTTAAAGAAGGTTCGCCGGTACTTGGTACTTGGCAGGGGATTTTTTTAGCAGAATTTGATGGACCCAGAACTCGTAAAATAAAGGTTAAATTAGTTGCTGATGAAAAAGCTTAATTAATCAGCTATTAGACAGGAACTAAGATTTTTTAAACAAGTGAGGAGTGGAGCAGATGCTAGTAGATTATCATACACATTTATTAGGACATGAAGATCGGGCAGGAACAGCCCACGATATTAAAGAATTTTTAAATCAGGCAGTAAAGATGAATGTAAAACAGATTGGTTTCACTGATCATAATCGTTATTATAAACAATTTGATTTTGATTTAATTAAAGAAGTAGGTGCAGAATTTCCAGAATTAGAAGTAAGAACAGCAATTGAAATGGATTATACTCCTGGAGAGGAGAAAGAAATTGCTGATTTTTTAGAACAGTTTGATTTGGATTATGCTATTGGTTCCATCCATTTTCTTGGTGATTGGATGTTCGACCATCCAGATTATAAAGATGAATATGACCACTGGGATATAGATGAATTATATAAGGCATATTTTGAAAGAGTTAAAGGAGCAGCAAAATCAGGATTATTTCAATTTCTAGGACATTTAGATTTAATTAAAGTATTTAACTTCAGACCTGCTACTAATGTGGTAGAATTAGTAACGCCGACTTTAGAAGTGATAGCTGAAGAAGATATAGCTATTGAGGTTAATACTAATGGGAGAAACAAACCAGCAGGAGAATTTTATCCTAGCCGTGATATTTTAGAAAAAGCATATCAATTAGGCATTAAAGTTACAATGAGTTCTGATGCTCATCGAGCTGATAGGGTAGGAGAAAACTTAGTAGAAGTAAGAGAAATGTTATTAGATATTGGCTATAATCAAATAGCTACATTTGAGAACCAAAACAGAAAAATGGTTACATTATAGATGGTTTGCTAAAAAGCACCTGGGTCCAGGTGCTTTTTAAAATGACTTAGCTTTTTTTAATTGTTTGCAACTAGTTACTTTAAAGTTAATAAAAAGGTTGACAATTGACCTGACATATTATAATCTGAATTTGATATTGTTTGTCCCAAGGAGGAAAATAATGATAATTAGAGATGATATTAGAAACATAGCGATAGTTGCCCATGTTGACCATGGAAAAACTACGCTAGTAGATTCATTATTAAAACAGGGTGGTATATTCCATTCTAAACAGCAGGTACAAGAGAGAGTAATGGATAATAATGATTTAGAAAGAGAAAAAGGAATTACAATCTTATCTAAGAATACAGCAATAAATTTTGACGATACTAAAATAAATATTGTTGATACGCCAGGCCACGCTGACTTTGGTGGTGAAGTAGAAAGAATCTTAAAGATGGTAGATGGGATTTTATTAGTTGTTGATGCTTTTGAAGGGCCAATGCCGCAAACAAAGTTTGTATTAACTAAGGCCTTAGAACTTGATTTGAAACCAGTAGTAGTAATTAACAAAATTGATAGAGCTGAAGGTCGAGCAGAAAAGGTAGTAGATGAGGTTTTGGATTTGTTTATTGAGTTAGGGGCAACTGAAGAGCAGATTGAATTTCCAGTAGTGTATGCTTCTGCATTAGAAGGGTATGCTCAAAATGAACTGGAAGATGAAAATGATAACTTGAATCCCTTGTTTGAAGCAGTTATCGAACACATTCCAGCTCCTAAAGGAGAAAAAGAAGCACCACTGCAAACAGTTGTAACTACTATTGAATATAATGATTATGTAGGAAGAATGGCTTTAGGAAAAGTTAATCGAGGACAAATTTCTGAAGGTGAAGAAGTAGCTATTTGTAAAAATGATGGAAGTATTGAATATAAGAAAGTTAGTAAATTATATGCTTTCCAAGGCTTAGAAAAAGAAGAAGTTTCTAAGGCTGAAGTAGGGGATATTGTAGCAATAGCAGGAATGGAAGATATTAATATTGGAGAGACAATAGCAGACAAAGAAGATCCTGAAGCATTATCCTTTATTAGTATTGAAGAGCCTACAGTTAGCGTTAATTTTAAAACTAATAACAGCCCTTTTGCGGGGCAAGAAGGAGACTATGTTACTTCTCGTCATTTGAAAGATAGATTATTAAAAGAATTAGAGAGGAATGTAGCTTTAAAAGTTGAAGAGTTAGATGCTGATACATTTAAAGTTTCTGGTCGAGGGGAATTACATTTATCTATTTTAATGGAAACAATGAGAAGAGAAGGGTATGAATTTCAAGTTTCTAAGCCTAAAGCAATTATCAAAGAAGAAAATGGCCAAAAGCTAGAACCAATTAAGGAAGCAGTAATTGATGTCCCAGAAGAATTTATGGGTACCGTAATTGAAGAATTAGGCAAACGAAAAGGTGAAATGATGAGTATGGAGTCTTTAAGCCAGACTAGAATGAGATTGTTTTTTGAAGTTCCAGCTCGAGGTTTAATTGGTTTTAGGTCTAAGTTTTTAACTAAAACTAAAGGAGAAGGGATTTTAACTCATACATTTTCTCATTTTGGCCCTTATCAAGGAGAGTTTAATAAGAGTACAACGGGGTCTATAGTAGCAGACCGTCAAGGAGAAGTTACTCGTTATGGTATTTTCACTGCTCAAGATCGAGGGGAGATATTTGTTAAACCTAATACTAGAGCTTATGAAGGAATGATTGTGGGGTCCAATGCGCGGGAACAGGATTTAGATATTAATATTTGTAAGCAGAAAAAATTAGATAATATGAGATCAGCAGGTTCTGATGAAGCAATGGTATTAACTCCAGTAACTGAAATGAGTTTAGAAGATGCTTTAGAGTATATTTCTAATGATGAATTAATAGAGATAACTCCTGAAAATATTAGGTTGAGAAAAGAGATTTTAAATAAAAAGAAAAGAGCTAAAGCCAAGAAAAACAAATAATCAATTTTAATTAAGAAGTGAAAAAATAATCTAAATTAATGTGGGAAAGGAGAATGAAAGAATGAGATTGTCATCAAAGGTGGGGCAATTAGATGTTTCTCCTACTTTAGCAATTAGTACTGAAGCTAAAAAATTAAAAAAGGCTGGGCAGGAAGTGATTAGTTTAGGAGCTGGAGAGCCTGATTTTGATACTCCAGAACATATTAACCAAGCTGCTATTAAAGCTATTAATAATGGATTTACTGGGTATACTGAAACAGTAGGAATTGAGAAATTAAGGTCAGCAATTACTGCTGATTTAGCAAAGCGAGATTTAAATTATGATAGTGAGAATGTGATTGTTACTAGTGGAGCAAAATATGCTTTGTTTATTACAATTCAAGCTTTAGTTGAAAGAGGGGATGAAGTTATTTTGCCAGCTCCTTATTGGGTTAGTTACCCCGAACAGATTAAATTTGCTGGGGGGAAGGTTAAAGCAGTAGAAACTAAAGAAAAAAATGGTTTTAAAATGACAGCTCAAGAATTTAAACAGGCAATTAGTGATAATACAAAAGCAGTAATCATTAATAGCCCTAATAATCCAACAGGTGCTGTATATACTAAAGAAGAGTTAAAAGATATTGCTGAAGTAGCAGTAGCTAATGATATATTAATTATTTCTGATGAAATTTATCAAAAGATTAGTTATGGTCATCCAGCAGTAAGTATTGCTTCTTTAGGACAGAAAGTTAAAGAGAGAACTATTGTAATTGATGGTGTGTCTAAATCTTATTCCATGACTGGATGGCGAATTGGCTATGCGATAGGACCTGAAAACATTATTGAAGCACTAGGTTGTTTACAAAGTCACAGCACTTCTAATCCTAATTCTATAGCCCAAAAGGCTAGTTTAGCAGCTTTAGCGGGAACTCAAGCACCTACTGAAAAGATGGTTGCTGCTTTTGAGACTAGAAGAAATTTATTGGTAGAATTAATGAATTCAATACCAGGATTTAAAGCAACTAAACCACAAGGAGCTTTTTATTTGTTTGTGAATATTAAAGGTGTATTGGGAACTAAGGTTGGTGATGAAGTTGTTAGTGATGATCAACAGTTAGCTAACAAGTTATTACATCAAGCAGGAGTAGCCACTATACCGGGGTCTTTCTTCGGTAAAGATGGTTTTTTAAGATTGTCTTATGCTACTAATGAACAAGAATTAAGAGCAGCAGCAGAAAAAATAAAAGAATTAATTAAATAATAGATTGTTTTGGGCAGCCCATTAGGCTGTCTAATTTTTTTCTTCTGTGACAGTAAAACTAATGGTAGTAGTAGGATGAACAACTAACCATAACAAGTTTAATTTATAATTAGTATCTTCAATAGTGATAATTCTATCCTCTAAGGTTGTAGCTAACAATTCAGTATCTATAGCTGATATTTTACGACCAATGAGACTATTTAACATGTTAAATAATTTTTCCTTTATATTTTGAGTACTGTGTTTATCTAAGTCTGTAGTAATATTTATTTTCAAATTCTGAACCACAGGGTTTTGGCGATGGGCCAAGTTTTTTTCTAGTTTATTTAATTTAGTCTGCTGATTATTTAATTCAGCAATTAGTTTTTTTTTATCATATAGTAATTGGTCTAATTGAGAACCAATTATTAAGTTAATAATACTACTGCCTATGATTATACCAAGAACCAAAGCCGCACCTACTATTAGAAGTTCTTGTTTAGTAATAGCTAATAGTTTAAAACTCAAATTACTTACCTCCAGTTAAATTAGAGATGATCCAGACTCCTAATTGAGCCCCTATAAAAGCAGTAGTCAATAGTATAAACTGCTTGATAATAGTTATAAACCGACCTTCTAATAGACTGCCTTCAAAAGTTTTGAGGTTAGAAAAAGTACCTCCAATAGCAGTGACAATAGCCCATAGTTTAATTTCGCGACTAATTTTAAGCATTGCTTTAAAAGGAGGATTGTTAGTTAAAGTAGCACCTAAACTACCGACAATTGCCCCCCCTAAAACAACTCCTAAAGAAATACAGAAAACAATTAGAACCCGTTCCATTCTATCACCTACTAACTAAATTATAGCTGCGATATAATAATTTCTATTATAGAAGGGGATATATTATGTGTTGTTTTTAAAAAGCTGCAGCAAATAAAAAAATCACGGGAAACCCGTGATAAAAATTGCTATTATTTAAAGGTGTTCTTCTAATATTTCTCTCATTCGTTCTGTTTGATGTGGTAATAAATTTTCTGGTAAATGGTTAAAGCCGAGGTTATTAACTATTTTGAACCGGGCACATTGTTCATAATCTGATTTACAGTACTTATGCATATAAGAACTAGATAGCTGTTCTGATGTCAGAACACCTGGTGTTTGAAGATATTCTCTAATTATTTCAGGGTCTTGAGCCAATAATATTTCATCTGCTAATGGACATCGATAAATAAAAGGACACTCCTCCATTCGACATCCCTCCCTTTTTTCAAAATATACTTCTTAATATTATATATTCTATAAGATATATTTTTTACCTTTAAAAAAACAATTTTAATTTAAATACTCCTCTATGAAAACAAAATTTAAAGGAGGATAAACCTTGTTGATAGTTGAATAATTAAATAATAGGAGAAAAAGGAGGTGAATAAATGTCAGATTTTATTCATTTGCATAATCATAGTGAATATAGTTTATTAGATGGAACTGCTCGGATTGAGAGTCTTATAGAAGCTGCTAAGCAAGAAGATATGCCTGCAGTAGCTTTAACTGACCATGGAGTTTTATTTGCAGCAATTAAATTTTATCGTCAGGCGCAAGAGGCAGGGATTAAGCCGATTATTGGTTGTGAGGTTTATATAGCTGCAGATCACCAACAGAAGAATGCCAGAAATAAAGATAATTATCATTTAGTTTTATTAGCAGAGAATAATCAAGGTTATCGTAACTTATTGAAATTGGTGTCAACAGCTTATTTAGAGGGTTTTTATTATAAACCGCGGATAGACAAAGAATTATTAAGAGAGCATAATGATGGTTTAATTGCTTTAAGTAGTTGCTTAGCAGGGAAAATAGAAAAACTGATTCAAAATCGGCAGTTTGATTTAGCTAAAGAAGAAGCCTTAGAATATAAAGAAATATTTGGGGCAGATAATTTCTTTTTAGAACTGCAGGATCATGGTCTTGCAGAGGAAAAGGAAGTTAATCAGGAATTAATAAAGTTAAGTGCTGAATGTGATATTCCATTAGTGGCTACTAATGATACTCATTATTTAAAAGAAGAAGATGCTCAGGCACATGATATTTTATTGTGTATTCAGACAGGAAAAAAAGTAAGCGATGACAACAGAATGAAATTTCCTAATAATCAATTTTATTTCAAGTCACAGCAGGAGATGAAAGAATTATTTAGTGATTATCCTGAAGCAATTGCTAATACGGAAAAGATTGCTCAACGCTGTGAAGTAGAATTTGATTTTGACCAGACATTACTGCCGCATTATGAGGTGCCTCAAGGAGAAAATTTAGAATCTTATTTGCGGAACTTAGTGTATCAAGGAGCCCAAGAGAAATATAAAGAAGTTACAGCAGAAGTTGAAGATAGAATCGATTATGAATTAGAGGTCATCAATCAGATGGGCTATCCTGCCTATTTTTTGATTGTAATGGACTTTGTAGGTTATGCTAAGGATAATGAGATTATAGTTGGCCCAGGTCGTGGTAGTGCAGCTTCAAGTATAGTTTCTTATGCTTTAGATATAACTACTATTGATCCCTTAGAACATGATTTGTTATTTGAAAGATTTTTAAATCCTGCTCGTGTCTCACTACCAGATATTGATATTGATTTTTGTTATGAGCGGCGTGATGAAGTGATTAAGTATGTCACAGAAAAATATGGACAAGATAGAGTAGCCCAGATTATTACTTTTGGGACTATGGCTGCTAGGGCAGCAGTTCGTGATGTAGGTCGCGTCTTAGATGTAGATTATGATAAAACAGATAAGATTGCTAAATCCATTTACGGCGGGACAATAGCTGAAGCTTTAGAAGAATCTGATGAATTAAAGAAGATGTATCAAGAAGACAATGAAGTAGAAGAAGTATTAGATTATGCAGACAAATTAGAAGGATTACCGCGTCATGCTTCAACTCATGCTGCAGGAGTAGTAATTACTAAAGATGAATTAACTAAATATACGCCACTTTATCAAAACGGCGGTGAAGTTACTACGCAGTATGCTATGGATGATTTAGAAGCTTTAGGTCTATTAAAAATGGATTTTTTGGGTTTGAGAAATTTAACTGTAATTGATAAAACTCTGGATTTAGTTCAAGAAACCCAACAAGTGGAACTAGATTTAGCAGAGATTACTTTTGATGACCCTGAGGTGTTTGAACTATTAAGTTCAGGTCATACTTTAGGTGTTTTTCAGTTAGAAAGTGATGGAATCCGTAGGTTGATAACTAAATTACAACCAGAAGAATTAGAAGATGTTATTGCTTTGTTAGCCCTATATAGACCTGGACCTTTAGGTAGTGGGATGGTGGATGATTATATTGCCAGACGACATGGGGAACAGGAAATTGAATATCCTCATTCAGATTTAAAAGAAATTTTAGAACCGACATATGGTGTAATCTTATATCAGGAACAGGTAATGCAGATCGTCCAGAAAATTGCAGGATATTCTCTTGGCGAAGCTGACATTTTACGGCGAATCATGGGTAAGAAAAAAGAAAAATTAATGAAAAAGCATAAAAGTATTTTTATTGAGGGCAATGAAGATGTCCCTGGTGCAGTTAATAATGGTTACAGTCGTGAATTAGGAGAAGAACTATTTGAATTAATTGAATATTTTAGTGGCTATGGCTTTAATAAGGCCCAT
>JBNJFD010000049.1:0-12307 GCA_051746525.1 Bacillota bacterium
CCAAGTCTAAAAAGTTTGATTATATATAGAAGGGAGTAATAAGATGGCTAAAGTGAAATTAACTACTCCAGTTAATGAAACAGAAGTTAGAAAATTAGAAGCTGGGGATAAAATAAAATTATCTGGAACTGTTTATACAGCTCGGGATGCAGCGCATAGTCGTTTAGTAGATACTTTAAGTGAAAATTCAAAATTACCGTTTGAATTAGAAGGAGCAGCGCTTTATTATGTTGGCCCTGCCCCAGCTAAGCCGGGTGAAGTAATAGGTTCGGCTGGTCCTACGACTAGTTATAGAATGGACCCATTCACTCCGCCTTTATTAAAGAATGGGTTGCGAGTAATGATTGGTAAAGGATTGCGTGATGAACAAGTAATTAATAGTATGAAAGAAGAAGGAGCAGTATATTTAGCAGCTACAGGAGGAGCAGCAGCTTTGATTAGTCAACGAATTAAAGAGTCTGAAATAGTTGCTTACCCTGATTTAGGAACTGAAGCAGTTAGAAAATTAAAAGTTAAAAACTTACCTCTTATTTGCGTTATAGATAGCACTGGTAAAAATTTGTATAATAGAAAATAGCTTATTTTTGTAGACTAAGAGAGGAGTAGATTATAAGTGGCATTTTCGGTACAGATAAAAGATCATTTAGAAAACGCAATTAAAGGAGAGGTTAAAATGACAAGAGCAGATGGAAGAAAAAGTAATGAGCAATTACGAGAAATTAAGATTACCCGAGATTTTACTAAATATGCTGAGGGTTCTGTTTTAATAGAAACAGGGGAAACAAAGGTTATTTGTAATGCTTCAGTAGAAGATGGAGTGCCTTACTTTTTAAGAGGAAAAAATCAGGGATGGGTTACAGCAGAATATGCTATGTTACCTAGAGCTACAAAAAATAGAAATATTAGAGAATCATCTAAAGGGAAATTAAGCAGTCGAACTCAAGAGATTAGAAGGTTAATTGGTCGTTCACTGCGTTCGATAGTTGATTTGAATTTATTAGGAGAAAAGACTATCTGGATTGATTGTGATGTTATTCAAGCAGATGGTGGTACTAGAACTGCTTCAATAACAGGAGCTTTTGTAGCTTTAGTTGATGCCCTGAATTATATGGTAGATAAAAATATGATTTCAAAAGTACCTATTAATAAATTTGTAGCAGCAGTGAGTGTGGGGATTGTGGATGATGAATTATTATTAGATTTGTGTTATGAAGAAGACTCTAATGCTCAGGTTGATTTAAACTTAGTAATGACAGAAGATGGAGAGATTATTGAAATTCAAGGTACTGGAGAGGAAAGTCCTTTTACTCAAGGGCAGTTACAAGAACTAATTGCATTAGGAACGGCTGGTATAAAAAAATTAGTAGACTTCCAAAAGGAGGTTTTGGAATAGATGTCAGATTGAGGAGGATTAATGATGAAAATTTTTATAGCTACTAGTAATTTAAACAAAGTTGAAGAAATGAAAGATATATTATCTGATATTGAAGTAGAAATTGTGTCTAAAGAAGATGTAGGAGAAATACCAGAAGTAGTTGAAGATAGAGATTCTTTTGTGGGAAATGCTTTGAAAAAAGCTAGAGTTATGCAGCGGGAGTTTGATGTGGCTACTATAGCTGATGATTCGGGGTTAGTTGTAGAGGCTTTAGACGGGAATCCAGGTGTTTATTCGGCTAGATTTGCCGGGGTAAATGCAAGTGATAGAGAAAATAATCAAAAGTTGCTGGGTTTATTAAGTGGTATTGAGGATAATTGTAGAGAAGCATATTTTATTTGTGCTATGGCTTTTATAGAACCGGATGGAACAGTTAGTATTGTAGAAGGTAGATGTTATGGTCAGATTGCTTTTGAGCCTAAAGGAGAAAATGGTTTTGGCTATGATCCATTATTTATTCCAGATGGTTATCAAAAAACTTTTGCTCAACTAGATAGTAAGATTAAAAATGAGATTAGTCATCGAGCTCAAGCTTTAAAGAAAATGAAAAAAGTTTTAATAGATAGGGGATTATAATGAAGATAGCTATTTTTAGTGATGCTCATAGAAATATTGGTCCATTAGAATCTGTAGTAGAAAAATTGGAGGATGTTGATTATTTTATTTATGCAGGAGATGGTTTAGACCAAGTACTTCGTAGTTCTATTGCCGAAGAAAAATTACTTGCGGTACGGGGAAACTGTGATTATGGGTTGCCTTATCCTGTAGAAAAGATAATTAAAGTGGCAGGGATAAGAATATTTTTAACTCATGGGCACCGCTATCGAATTAAAGATGGATTAACACAATTATATTATAAAGCACAAGAAGTTGAAGCTGATATAGTTATTTTTGGTCATACTCATTGTCGTTATGCTGAAGAAAATGATGATATTTTATTTTTTAATCCCGGCAGTATTTCGTTTTCTGAAGATAATAATGCAGCTAATTATGGGATATTAGAAATAAAAGAGGGGAATTTTGAATATAAGCATTGGACAGTATCTAATGATGAAAAATGAATTAAAATAGAGATAATGACAGATAAAGATAGTATAATTGATTTAATCACACTTTATGACTTATATTGATTTTGACCTAAGGTTTTATTTTACTTATACTATTAAATGTTGAATTAGAAATAAAATGCAGTTGATTAACTTTAATTTTTATGATAAAGTTAAGAATAACCTATAAGAGGAATGCGGTTTTGTTTTTAAAAAGGGAGGATGTTAAAATGAAAGTAAATAAAGAAGTGATTGAAGAAAACAAAGTTAGATTAAATGTAGAACTTGATGAAGAGCGAGTTGAGGAAGCCCTAGATGAGGCTTATAAGAAGGTTGTTAAAAAAGTTGATATTGATGGCTTTAGAAAAGGTAAAGTGCCGAGAAGTTTGTTAGAAAAAAGATATGGAGAAGAAGTTTTACATAAAGATGCACTTGATATTTTGATTCAGCAGGGCTATTATGAAGCAGTACAAGAAGCAGATATTGAGCCTATTGCTCAGCCTGATATTACTGATGCTTATATTGAAGGAGGAGAAGCAGCTACTTTTATAGCTGAAGTTGAAGTAAAGCCTGAAGTTGAATTAGGTGATTATAAAGATTTAGAAATTGAGCAAGAAGAAATCGAAGTAGAAGATGAACAAATTGAGCAGGAGTTAGAAACAAGACGGCAAAATCATGCTCAATTAGTAGCAGTAGATAGAGAAGTTGTTGAAGAAGGTGACTTCGTTACTATAGATTATGAAGGATCTGTTGATGGAGAAACTTTTGAAGGCGGGTCTGCTGAAGATTATAATTTAGAAATTGGTTCAGAGAGTTTCATTCCTGGTTTTGAAGAACAGCTTATTGGAGCTGAAGTAGGGACTGAGACTACAATAGAAGTAACTTTTCCTGAAGAATACCATGCAGATGATTTAGCTGGTGAAGAAGCTGAATTTAAAGTTAAGATTAAAGATATTAAAAAGAAAGAAGTTCCAGAATTAGACAGTGAATTTGCTAAAGACTTAGGATTTGATAATTTAGATGAGTTAAAAGAAGATATAAAAAATGATTTAGCAGAAGAAGCTCAAAGTCAAGCAGAGAGAAATTACGAAAATAAATTAGTCGAGGCTGTAGTTGAAAATACAGAAGTTGACATTCCAGAAACTATGATTGAAGAAGAAATTGATAATATGATGGAAGGTCAAAAGCAGCAGATGCAGCAGCAGGGATTTGATTTTGACCAATATTTAGAAATGGCTGGAATGGATGAAGAAGGATTAAGAGAAAACTTTAGTGAACAAGCTGCTGATAGAGTGAAAAGCAATCTTATTTTAGAAGCTATTGCTGAAGAAGAAGGAATTGAAATTGCTGATGAAGAGATTGATGAAAAGGTAGAAGAAATTGCTAAAAGTCAAGGACAAGACCAAGATCCAGAACAAATTAAAGCATTTTTGCAGATGCAGGGTCAATTAGAGCAATTAAAAGATGGTTTAAAAATGGAGAAAACACTTGAATTTTTAAAAGAAAACAATTAATGTTTAAGATATAGAAAAGCTGGGTATAGATATAATGAGGAGGCTTAAAATATGAATTTAGTGCCTACAGTTGTAGAACAAACTAATAGGGGCGAACGATCCTATGATATTTATTCGAGATTATTAAAAGATAGAATTATTTTTATTGGGAAAGCAATTAATGATGATGTAGCTAATACTGTAATAGCACAGCTGTTATTTTTAGAAGCTGATGATCCAGATAAAGATATATATATATATATTAACAGTCCGGGAGGTTCAGTAACCTCAGCACTTGCAATGTATGATACAATGCAGTATGTAAGACCAGATGTTTCGACTATATGTATGGGACTTGGTGCTAGTGCTGCTGCCTTATTGTTAGCAGGGGGTGCAGATGGAAAGCGTTATGCTTTACCTTATGCCAGAGTTATGATTCATCAACCTAAAGGTGGCGCACAAGGGCAAGCAACAGATATTGAAATTCAGGCAAAAGAAATTCTTGAGTTAAGAGGGATTTTAAATGATATTTTAGCTGAGCATACTGGTCAGCCAAAAGAAAAAATTGCTGAAGATGTAGATAGAGATTTCTTTATGTCAGCTGAAGAAGCTCAAGAATATGGTATTATTGATGAGGTTATTGCTCACCAAAAGGATTTGGAATAGTAGATTATTAAAGAGGTGATTTGATGTTTAAATTTGGAGATGAACAGGGGCAGTTAAAATGCTCGTTTTGTGGAAAGGTTCAAGACCAAGTACAAAAATTAGTAGCAGGTCCTGGAGTTTATATTTGTGATGAATGTATTGAATTGTGTAATGAAATTATAGAAGAAGAATTAAATGAAGATTTTGAAACAGATTTTGATAATTTGCCTAAGCCTAAAGAAATAAATGATTTTCTAAATGATTATGTAATTGGTCAAGATCGTGCTAAGAGAACTTTAGCAGTTGCAGTTTATAATCATTATAAACGAGTTAATTCGGGAATGAAGTTAGATGATGTAGAATTAGAAAAAAGTAATATCTGTATGCTGGGTCCAACTGGTAGCGGAAAGACATTATTAGCTAGAACTCTAGCTAGAATTTTAGATGTTCCTTTTGCTATAGCAGACGCTACTTCATTAACAGAAGCTGGTTATGTTGGTGAAGATGTAGAAAATATCTTATTGAAGTTAATTCAAGCTGCTGATTATGATGTAGAAAAAGCAGAGAAAGGTATTATCTACATTGATGAGATTGATAAAGTAGCTCGCAAATCAGAAAACCCTTCAATTACTCGTGATGTATCAGGTGAAGGAGTTCAGCAGGCATTGTTGAAAATTTTAGAAGGAACCGAAGCTAGTGTTCCTCCTCAAGGAGGGAGAAAACACCCTCATCAAGAGTTTATTCAAATTGATACTACAAACATTTTGTTTATCTGTGGTGGAGCTTTTGATGGGATGGACAAAGTTATTAAATCTAGAATTGGAAATAAGGTGCTTGGATTTGGAGCTGACATCCAAAGTAAAGAAGAGGAAGAATTAGGTGAAATTCTTAAGCATATTAAATCTCAAGACTTATTACAGTATGGTTTAATTCCGGAATTCGTAGGTCGAGTACCGGTTTTAGTAACACTTGATAAATTAGACCAAGATGCATTAGTGCAGATTTTAACAGAACCTCGCAATGCGTTGATTAAACAATATAAAAAATTCTTTGAGCTAGACAATGTAGATTTAGAATTTTCTCCGGGAGCTTTAGAAGCAATTGCGGAAAAAACTCTAGAGCACGATACTGGTGCAAGAGGATTGCGTTCCGTTGTTGAAGAATCAATTTTGGATATTATGTATGACATTCCATCACATGATGATGTTAACAAATGTATTATTAGTAAAAAAGTAATTACAGAAGGTGACAAACCAAAATTGATTAAAGTTGACGAGAAAAGAGAGGAAACTGCTTAAGCTAGGCAGTTTCTTCTTTATTTAAAATTAAAATAGTTTAAATTTTAAATAATAAAAAATCCCTCTTAGGATATACTAATTAATAATTTGTTTTCTAAGGGGGATTTTAATGACTTCACTTTTTAGTGTTTTTAGTTTAATCCAATTTTTCTTTGCTATAGTAATAGGTCTTTATTTTTGGACTATGCTTAGTAAGCAGAGAAATAATAAACGAGTGATTAAGAAAGAATCTAAAAGAGAATTGCAAAAGTTAAATCAGATGAGAAAGCGTTCTTTAACTAAGCCGCTAGCAGAGAAGGTTAGACCAATGGATTTTTCAGAGGTAGTAGGTCAAGAAAGCGGGATTGAAGCTTTAAGAGCTGCTATTTGTGGACCTAACCCTCAACATGTAATTATTTATGGACCGCCAGGGGTAGGCAAGACAGCTGCTGCTAGAGTGGCCTTAGAGGAAGCTAAACAAAGAAAAGAGTCTCCTTTTAATCAGAGTTCTAAATTTATTGAATTAGATGCAACTACTGCTCGATTTGATGAAAGAGGGATTGCTGATCCTTTAATTGGTTCGGTACATGACCCTATTTATCAAGGAGCAGGTGCTATGGGAAGTGCTGGAATTCCCCAGCCTAGAGCAGGTGCTGTTACTAAAGCCCACGGCGGGATGTTATTTATAGATGAAATTGGTGAACTGCACCATATTCAAATGAATAAACTACTTAAAGTTCTAGAAGATAGAAAGGTATTTTTAGAAAGCTCTTATTATCATGTGGATGATAAAAACATTCCCCACTATATTCATGATATTTTTCAAAATGGATTGCCGGCAGATTTCAGGTTAATTGCTGCTACTACTAAGCAGCCTAGTGATATTCCACCTGCAATTAGGTCGCGCTGTCTAGAAATTTTCTTTGATATATTAGCTCCTGCTGATATTGAGAAGATAGTTTTAAATGCTGGACAAAAGATGAACTTTAAAGTTGTTACTGAGGTAGTTGAATTAATTAAAAAATATGCCGTTAATGGTCGTCAAGCTGTTAATATGATGCAGACTGCTAGTGGAATAGCTACTATGAATGGTCGAAGTGAAATTTTACCTCATGATTTAGAAAAAGTAATTAGAAATGGGCACTATCTGCCCCGTGCTGTTAATAAATTAATTAATGAACCTCAGATTGGGGCTGTTAATGGGCTGGCAGTTAGGGGAGCTAATTGGGGATTAGTTGATCATGTAGAAGTTGTGGCTACTAAAGTAGTTTCTAGCTCAGGAAAGCTCAAGGTTACTGGAATAGCAGAAGAAGAAGAACAAAAGAGCAAATATAGAACTCTAAAACGTAAAAGTATGGTTAAGTCTTCAGCTGAAAATGTTGTTACATTATTACAGCGAGAGCTTGATATCAATTTAAGTGATTATGATATACATATTGATTTTGCTAGTGATGCTGTTGTAGATGGCCCTTCAGCAGGGATAACAATGGCAGTAGCTCTGTATTCTGCTTTAATTAAATATCCTATTAGTAATAAAGTAGCTATGACTGGGAAGATTTCCATTAATGGTCGAGTTATGGAAGTAGGTGGGATTATTCCTAAAGTAGAGGCTGCTCAAAGAGCAGGAGTGGAGAAAGTTTTAATTCCTGCTGCTAATTGGCAGGAAATATTCCATAGTGCTAAATTTTCTGATTTAAAAATAATAAAAATTAATAATTTGCAGGAAGCAATTAGCGAAACGATATTATTAGATAATGTTGTTGCTGATCATTCAGCATTAAAGTTAGAATTTGATTCTTTTTCAGTACCAGTGAGTTAAATGTTTTTTATTAAATAAAGGAACTTAATTAGAAGAAAAGAATAATAAATAAATAGATTGTTTTTAGACCAGGAGGTGGGAACATGGTTGAAAATCAAGGAATGATAGTTGAAACTGGAGATGAAGAAGCGGAAAAAATTAAAAGTAGTGGACATACTCCTCAAATAGTGAATACAGATAGTATTCCTTTATTAGCTTTAAGAGGGGTAGTGGTATTCCCTAATATGATGTTACCTTTATTAGTAGGTAGGGATAAGTCTGTAGCTGCTTTAGAAGAAGCTATGGTTAATGATAAAGAAATATTATTGGCGGCTCAGAAGGATGAAGAGGTTGAAGACCCAGGTATTGATGATATTTACCAAATGGGTACTATTGCAAAAGTTAAACAGTTAATGAGATTACCTGATGGTACAATCAAGATTTTAGTTGAAGGATTAAAGAGGGCTCGAATTTCTGAATTTGAACAACTTGACCCTTATTTTGAAGTTAAATTTGATATTGTTTCCGAAGAGGAATTAGGAGAAAAAGATAAAGAAACTGAAGCTTTAATGAGAACAGTAGAAAACAAATTTGAAGATTATGTAAAGTTAAAAGAAAAGATACCATCTGAAGTAATGTTGACTATAAATAATATTGAAGACCCAGGCAGATTGGTAGATGTGATTGCTTCGCATATGTCTATTAAAATCAAGCAGCAGCAGCAGATATTAGAGGCTACCTCATATCGAGCAAGATTAGAGAAATTATTTGCAATTTTAGATGAAGAGTTAGAAATCTTAGAAGTTAAAGATAAAATTAATAGTGAAGTTAAAAAACAAGTAGAAAAAAGGCAAAAGGAATATTATTTGAAAGAACAAATGAAAGCTATTAAAAAAGAATTAGGTGAAGAAGGTTCTGCTAGAGATGAATTTGATGAATATGAAGAAAGAATAGAAGAAGCTGATTTGCCTGAAGAAGTTGAAGAAAAAGCTTATGAAGAGGTTGAAAAATTAAGAAAAATGCCTCCTAGAGCTAATGAAGCTGTAGTTGTGAGAAACTATTTAGATACTATTTTAGATTTGCCTTGGAATACCTATAGTGAAGATAAATTAGTGATTGATAATGTAGAAGATAAATTAAATGAAGATCATTATGGTTTAGAAGATGTAAAAGAAAGAATTTTAGAATATTTAGCAGTACGTAAAATTAGTAATAAGATGAAAACACCAATTTTATGTTTAGTTGGCCCGCCTGGGGTAGGTAAAACTTCTTTAGGACGTTCTATTGCCGAAGCTTTAGATAGAGAATTTGTGAGGTTGTCTTTAGGTGGATTACGAGATGAAGCTGAAATTAGAGGTCATAGAAGAACTTATGTTGGAGCTAGACCAGGGCGGATTATTAATGCTATTAAAGATGCAGGTACTAAAAACCCGGTGTTCTTATTAGATGAAGTTGACAAAATTAAAAGTGATTTTCGGGGTGATCCTGCTGCAGCATTGTTAGAGGTTTTAGACCCTGAACAAAATAATGAATTTAGTGATCACTATTTAGAAGTCCCTTTTGATTTGTCAGATGTAATGTTTATTACTACTGCTAACGTAGCTAGTACTATTCCCAGACCATTATTAGACAGAATGGAAACAATTAATATTTCTGGGTATACCGAAGATGAAAAAGTTAAAATAGCTGAAAATCATTTATTGCCAGATCTCTATGATAACCATGGTTTAGAAGACCAACTTAACATTTCTACTAATGCTCTTAAACAAGTAATTAGAAATTATACTAGAGAAGCTGGTGTGAGAAATTTAGAAAGAACATTAGCTAAAATTTGTCGTAAGGCAGCTAAAAAAGTGGTAGAGGGGAAAGAGAGAGCTACTAGAGTTGATGTTCGAAACTTGAAAAAGTATTTAGGAATTCCGCAATATAAATATGGTAGAATAGAGGAAGAAAATAGAATAGGAGTAGTAACTGGTTTAGCATACACTAGTACTGGAGGAGATATACTTAATATCGAGGTCTCCGTAGTACCTGGTGAAGGTAATTTGATTTTAACTGGTAAATTAGGAGATGTAATGAAAGAATCAGCTCAAGCGGCTTTAAGTTACGTTCGAACTAAAGAGGATGACTTTGATTTTGTGGAAGAGTTTCATAAAAAATATGATATTCACGTTCATGTTCCTCAAGGAGCTATTCCTAAAGATGGACCATCAGCAGGGATTACTTTAGCTACAGCATTAGTTTCAGCTTTAGCCAATAAAGAAGTTTCTGGTACAGTCGCTATGACCGGTGAAGTTACTTTACGCGGCAGAGTTCTTCCAGTAGGGGGAATCAAAAGCAAAGTATTAGCAGCGCACCGCTCAGGAATTAAGAAAATAATCTTATGCAAGGAAAATAAGAAGAATTTAGAAAATGTTCCTGATGAGATAAAAAAAGATTTAGAGTTTGTTTTTGTAGAAGAAATGGATGAAGTGTTAGATGAAGTATTTTCTGAGGAGGATGATGATGAAGATAAATAATCCTCAATATATTTGTAGTGCTGCTAAATATGAAGATTATCCTTATCATACATTAGCAGAAATTGCTTTAGCTGGTCGTTCTAATGTAGGAAAGTCATCTTTAATCAATAATTTAGTTAATCACAAAAAACTAGCACGGACTAGTTCTAGACCAGGAAAAACACAAACCATTAATTTTTATCAAATCGATAATAAGTTCTATTTTGTTGATTTGCCTGGTTATGGTTTTGCTAAAGTTCCTCAAGATGTGAAAGATGAATGGGGAGAGATGATTGAAACTTATTTATTCAACCGTAAAAATTTAGAAAGCGTAATTTTGCTAGTAGATGCTCGTCATAAGCCTACTAAGGATGATCAAATGATGTATGATTGGCTGCTTGAAATGGGGATGCCCACGTTAATAGTTGCTACTAAAGCGGATAAAGTAAAGAGAAGCAAACGCAAAAAACAAGAAAAATTAATTAAAGAGACATTGAATATAACAGATTTTACTGATTTTACTTTCTTTTCTGCTAAAACAGGAGCAGGTAAAAAAACAGTATTTAAATTCATTTATCAATTTTTAGATTAATTATAGTGGTAGTAGATGGTTTTCTCATCTACTACCTTTACTATTTAATTCTAACTTAGTATAAATGCTAATATATCTAAAATTGATAATAGCCTATATTTAGGGAGGAAAAAATGGCTAAAATTAGAGTTTTATTAAGAGCATTACGTCCTTTTTCTTTTACAGCTACAACAATTCCTGTTTTATTAGGAACAGTATTGGCATTTCAGGTAGGCAGGTTTGAAGTGGATTTATTTTTAGTAGTTTTGGTAGGAGTTTTACTACTCCATGGAGGAACAAATTTAATTAATGATTATTATGATTATCAAAAGGGATTAGATAGTGAAACCTATCCTGGAGTCAGTGGTGTAATAACTGAAGGACTATTACAGCCTCGGCAGGTAAAAATTTTTGGGTTATTGTGTTTTGGGGGTTCATTTTTATTAGCTTTATATTTAATTTATCAGCAGGGGTTGATTATTAGCTTATTATTTTTAATTGGATTGGCAGGAGGTTATTTTTATACAGCAGGGCCAATTAATTATAAATATTATGCTTTAGGGGTACCTGGAGTTTTTTTATTATTAGGGCCAATATTAGTGGGGATAACATATTATATTCAAACAGGGAGTTATAATAACAAAGTGTTTTTAATATCTCTGCCCATTGCTTTATTAGTAAGTGCCATTTTACATAGTAATGATTTTAGAGATATCAAGCATGATTCTGAAATCGGAATTAATACTTTAGCAAATATTTTAGACTATAGATTAGCAGGGCAATTATATTTTTTATTAGTGGGGCTTGCTTATTTTTTAATTATATATTTAATACTTAAAGGTGTACTTACAATGGGGGCTTTAGTTACTTTAATAACTATTCCTTATGCTGCAGATAATTTTTTAGATATGGTTGAAGCAATGGAAGATTCTAGCGCAAAAGCGGAAAAACTAGAGGTGCAGACTGCTAAATTGCATTTTGAATTTGGATTATTATTGGTCTTATCTTTATTAGGATCTAATTTATTTTGATGGGCAGTGAATTTAGATAAAAGTTAGTATTGACAAGTTGTAAAATAGATTATATTATTATAATAGATTATCTTAAAACTCAAAAATTATTAAAAGCATTGATAGAGAGTAGTAGATTAGAAAGTTCTTTGTAAGAGAAAGATACTCCTAGGCTGAGAAGTATCTAAAGAAAAAACTAATTGAAGTAGCTCTGGAGCTGTCAAAGTGAAATTAAGTAATTTTGACCGGCACTGACCGTTAACAGTTGAGCGTCTTTAGGAAATTAAGGTGGTACCGCGGGAGTAAGTCCTCTTTCGTCCTTAAATTGGGATGGGAAGAGGTTTTTTTAATTTATGGTAGGTGAGTTAATAAAATGATTAAAGATAAAGTTTTTAGCCAATTCCCAGAATTAGAAACAGAAAGATTAAAGCTAAGAGAATTACAATTATCTGATGCTGAAGATTTGTTTAATATTTTATCTAATTCTAGAGTGATGAAATATTATAATCTGTATCCTTTAGACTGTATAGGGCA
>JBNJFD010000050.1:0-12304 GCA_051746525.1 Bacillota bacterium
TGCAATAACTCCTTTTGTGTTAACTGCTCTGGAGTTGGAGCATTAGTATCCTCAATCATATCACCTAAATAAAAATCATCATCGCCTTCTCCTACAGGACGATCTAGTGAATCAGGAGATTGAATCAATTTCTTGATTTTTCTCACTTTAGATAATTCTAAACCCATTTCTTCAGCAATCTCTTCCGCTTTAGGGTCTCTCCCTAAATCTTTAGACAGTCTATTTGTTACTTTCTGATATTTATTCATAACTTCCCACACATGAGCGGGAATTCTAATTGTTCTGGATTTATCAGATAAAGCTCTACTAATTCGTTGTTTAATCCACCAGGTAGCATAGGTACTAAAACGATATCCTTTAGTATAATCAAATTTTTGAATAGCCTGCATTAATCCTAAATTTCCTTCTTGAATTAAATCAAGAAAGTCTAAGCCTTGTCCCATATATTTTTTGGCAATGCTAATCACCAACCGCAAATTAGCTTCGATTAATTCTTCTTCTGCTTGTTGGTCTCCCTCTACTATTCTTTTTGCTAATTCTCTTTCTTCATCAGCAGATAATAATTCATGTGCCGATTGGTCTAAATATAATTTTATGCTATCATCAGTCCTGGCTGCCATCTCACCCCTCCTTTATGGAAGAATATTGTTGACTAACTTCAATTTTTAATTATAGGTTAATTTATTATATTTTTTAGTCAACTATACCCTTTACTAACAAATAATCCTTAGCTCAATACTTTAAATAATTTAATAAGACATATTAAATAGTTCTCACAAAAAAGCGTTTCTCCTGCAAATTAAATAAATTTTTATCGAAAATTATATATTAAATAATATAAAACTAGCTAAAGTTTATTGAACAACCTAAATTTTCTCCTAGTCTTAACTTCTGTAGTAAACTCAAGAAACTAATGTTTCACTAAATTCTCCTTGATATAACTTCCTATAAACACCGTCTTTCTTTGTAATTAATTCTTGATGTTGCCCTTGTTCCACAATTCCATCTGCCGTTAAAACTACTATTTGATCTGCATCTTTAACTGTGGATAAACGATGAGCAATTACTAATGTAGTTCTATCTTGGGCCAATCTTTCTAATGAATCTTGAATTATCCGTTCGCTTTCATTATCTAAAGAAGAGGTTGCTTCATCCAAAATCAAAATAGCCGGATCTTTCAAAAAAGTTCTAGCAATTGAAACACGTTGTTTTTGTCCGCCGGATAACTTAACTCCTCGTTCCCCAATTTCCGTTTCATAACCCTGCTCTAAATTAGAAATAAATTGATGGGCATTAGCCTTTTTAGCCGCAGCAATTATCTCTTGATCTGCAGCATCTAAGCTCCCATAAGCAATATTATCCTTAACTGTACCATTAAATAAAAATACATCCTGCTGTACTGTTCCGATATTTGCTCTTAAAGAGGATAAAGTAAATTTTTTAATATTTTGTCCATCAATTAATAATTCCCCACTATCAATTTCATAAAATCGAGGCAGCAATCTGCATAAAGTTGATTTACCTGCTCCTGAAGGACCTACAAAGGCAACTGTTTGTCCAGCAGCAATTTCTAAATCCACTCCTGTTAATACTTTATTATGATGGTCATAACCAAAAGTTACATCTTGATATTTAATATTTCCTTCTACAACACCTAATTCTTCAGCATTCTCTTGGTCTTTGATTTCAGGGTCAATATTCAACAATTCAATAAACCGCCTAAAACCAGCCATCCCTTTCTGAAACTGTTCATTAAAGCGCACTAATCTTTCTAGCGGTTTAATAAATAAACGCACATAGAAAATAAAAGCAATTAACTCTCCTACTGTTAATTGTTCTAGATAAATAAAATATCCTCCTGCTGCTAATGTAATTAAAGTAATTAAATTACTTAAAAAATTTAAACTAGAGAAGAAAGTTGCCATAGTTTGCATTGCATCTTCTCTAACTTGACGATAATTATGATTTTCATCCAAAAATTTATCTAATTCAAATTCTTCATTAGTAAATGATTTAGCTACTCTAACCCCACTTAAACTATCTTCTATTTGCGAGTTCAATTCTCCCATTTCTTCTTTAATATCTTTAAACGCCTGATGCATTTTATCTCCCAATTTAACAGAAATAAAAACCATAATTGGAACTACTAAAAAAGTAAATAAAGCTAATTGCCAATGTAAAGTTAATAAAATCCCAAAAGATCCTAAAATCATCATTACAGAAATAAACAAATCTTCAGGTCCATGATGGGCCAATTCTGAAACATTATGTAAGTCATTGACCACACGAGACATTAAATAACCAACTTTATTGTTGTCATAAAATTTAAAGGAAAGCTTTTGTAAATGAGTAAATAAATCATTCCTCATATCTGTCTCCATTCTAATCCCCACCACATGACCCCAATAATGAACTATATATTGTAAAACCAATCTAATCACATATAAAGCAAATAAAATAATTAATACTTGTGCTATCATAGCAAAGTTCCGATTAGGGAAGTAACTGTCTATCATATTTCTAACAACCATTGGAAATACTAAATCTAATCCGGTCATTATAAAAGCACTTATAATATCCACTAAAAATAATTTCCAGTGATTCTTATAATAACTTATAAATTTTTTAAGCATTTTTTATCTCCTTTCTATTTAATTCAAAACTATATCTTATAATTTATCAAAGCAAATAAATTAAATTTAATTTTTGCGATATTAGAATTATAAAGGAAGGACAATAATATGTCAAAAACAACTTATTAATTACGTTTGATATAAAATTTTATTTCTCGATGGTAGCCCTCCTGGTCTACTACATGAAGTTGATGTGCTCCATTTGTAGGCAATAATGATTTCTGATGTTTGTTTTTAGTACATCCTAAATACTTCTGATCTAAATACCAAAATAATTTACTTTGCTCTCCTGTATGAGCTATTTTAAATCTAAGCTGTTGATACTCACCATCTGTTTCCCGAGGAATAGCAATTATACTATTATCCTGCGGATAAATAAACTCAATAGGATTAGTAGAATTAACTGTCGGGCAGCTCTCTTGATGAGGTAAACTAATATATTTATCATTACCCAGTTCTTGTAAATATTGTACTACCTGCGGGGGATATAGTACTTTTAAACTTTTGCTTACATCATCTCGATTCCAGCAACGAGAACAGACCTCTTTAGTTTGAGCTTGATTACTATAAACTATTTCTTCATAAGGAGAATAACGCAGCGGTTTAGCCCCTTTTGCTCTTATAGCAGTAGTTACATCCGCTAAATCCTGTTCAACAATTTTTTTCGGCAGCCGATAAGCAGTTTCCGCCGATACTTTGATTTCTTCTAAGCTGCTGCTGGGTCGAGAAAAGAACTTCTGATAATAATCTTTCTCTAAACTATTAAAAATTTCAAAAAATAAGGGTGCTGCTGCATTCAAACCACTTAATTCTTTATTTTCTTGACCACTAAAATTTCCTAACCAAACAGCAATTGTCCAATCAGGAGCTGTTCCTACAGCCCAAGCATCTCTATTACCATAACTAGTCCCTGTTTTCCAAGCAATCCGCCACTGTGAAGTATAGTTGCGCCAAAAATAATCCTGCCCTGGTCTTTTTAAATCATCAATAATATCTAAAGTCAAATAAGCAGACCCTTTAGTAATTAATTGTTGTGACTGTTTAACGGGAGCAAAAATATCTGTCCCCTCTTCTGCTGTAACCTGCAGCCCTGAGAAATAACCAGCGTTTCCTAACCCCCGATATAAAGCTGCTATATCCCAAATTTTAACTTCTGCTCCTCCTAAAACTAAAGGCAAACCATATTCCTCAGCAGTTCTAAATAGGGTAGTAACACCTGCCTGTTCTAAAAAATTATAAAAATTTTTGATTCCATATTGATCTAACAACGCCACAGCAGGAGCATTTAAAGAATCAATTAATGCTGTTTGGGCTGTCACTACCCCTTTAAACTGGTGATTAGCATTATAAGGAGAATAAGCACCATAACTAGTGGGAATATCCTTAAGTTTACTGTCAGCAACAATCAATCCTTGGTCCATAGCTAAAGCATATAAAAAAGGTTTTAAAATAGAACCACTAGACCTTTTCATCTGCACCCCATCTATTTTACCGCCATGCTGTTGGTCAAAATAATCATTAGAACCCAAATAAACTTTAACTGCTCCTGTTTTAGTATCAGCAACTAAAACGGAGGCATTATAAACACCATGCTGTTTCATTTTCTTCATATAATTCTGCACTAATCCTTTAACTTTTAATTGTAATTCTTTATCAATAGTAGTCTTGATTATATTCTGTTCCTGCTCTTTTTTTAACTTCCGCGCTAAATGTGGTGCTGCTAAATCAAAAGAAATTTCACCTTTAGGAATTCCCTCTGCTTGAGCTAATTGACAAGTTGTTTGGTCAATTATTCTTTTTTCCTTTAACTTAGCTAATAATCGATTGCGCTTCTGTTTCAGACGTTCTCGCCCCCGATGAGGATTGATTAAAGCGGGACTATTAGGCAATACTGCTAATAAAGCAGCTTGACCCCATGTTAAACTGCTGGGCTCCTTACCAAAATATCTTAAAGAAGCCGCTTTATAACCAACAATATTACCTCCATAAGGGGCATGAGTTAAATAAAAACGCAATAATTCCTCCTTACTATACTGCGTTTCTAGTCTTAAAGCCTGTCCCATTTCAATCAATTTATTAAACATAGTCCGCTCTTTTTCTTCAGCTAAGCGGGCTACCTGCATAGTAATAGTACTAGCGCCACTAACTTTTTTCATCGCTTTTAAATCCTGCCCCATAGCCCTAGCAACTGCTAATGGATCCACACCCCAATGACTATAAAATCTTTTATCTTCAAAATTAATCACTGCTGTTTTTAATTTCTGTGGTAACTCTTCTTGACTTGGTGGAAAAATCCACTGCTCTTCAGAATTTAAAAAGACACGCAAATAGTCACCAGATTGATCTACTACTATCGTACTATAATCATCAGGAAATAAAGGAGTCGGCAGTTTAGTTAACTGCCCTACTCCTCCTAAAACAACTGCCATAATTACAACTGCTAATACCTGCTTTAATCTGTTAGTTTTAATCATTTTTTATCACCTTTTTAAAACCTTTACCCTTTGACCAGCAGTAGTAGCTTTATAACGATTATCATACATCGCCTCTACTAAAGTTGGAGGTAAATAAAATTCTCCTACAGTAACAGTATTAATCTTAACCACAAATTCATAATCATCTTCATACTTTTTCATATCAAAGAACCATCGCACTCTATCATCTCTAATATCTAAATACTCTTCCTGATTTAAATCATAACTATTCATCCACTCTGGTAATTTATCACCAGATAAACGGATGTTCTCAATTTCCCAACCTGCCGGCAAAATCTGTACTAATGCAACTTCATTTAAGGCTTTATCTACAGTTTTATCTACTTCAAAATGACCCCAGAAAGTAGTACCTTGTTTCAACTCGGTTGGATTGATTTTTTGTCCTGCTTCATCTAGCCATTCTACCTGTAAAGCTAAATTCTTTTCTTCAGCCTTAATCTCACCACGAAGTGGAATTCCCTCCCACTCTAGAGTAGCAAATAAAGGCTGCTTAGTTTTATTTTTAACTACTACTTCTGAACCATAGCTATCAAGAACTGCAGCAGTAGCAATCTTTTCTTTACTCTCTATTTCTTTTTTCATTCCTGCAGCAGTTATAATTTCTGCCTTAATAGTCTTATCTTCTGCTTCTAGGGCATCCAAATACTTAGTAGCTGCTAAGAGAGAATAAGCTGTACTCTGTGTTGAATACCATTCTTCTGAAGATAACTGCTCAGCAATATCATTATATAAACCTAAAGCTAGGTCATATCTCTCAAATTCAGTTAACAGATCCAAAATAATCGCCTTATCACGAAGGCTAGAACCATAAGTTCCTCCTGTTTCTCGATATTCTGGAATATCAAAATCTAATCCTGCAATTAATTTCTGAGCTATATCTTGATAACCTGCTTGTTGATAAGCCCCAGCTAAAAAGACTTTTGCTGTAGCTCTCATCTGCCCTAGCTCATTTTCCCGCATATAATTCATTTCACTGACCATTGTTTGGTCTGCTAGAGCAAGTAAATACAGGCGATAAGCTCTAGTTAACCGACGTCCTTCTTTATCTCTACTCTGGTCTTGTTGATACTCTAACCACTGCTGCAGCATATCTTTTGGTACAGAATAACCCTGTTTTTGGGCAGCTATTAAGAAATGCCCTGCATAATTAGTACCCCATAAAGTAACTTTGTTGCTAGTCGGCCAATAAGCAAAACCTCCATTTGCTAGTTGAAATTTTCTCAGACGCTGCATAGCGCTATTAATATTTTTGTCAATCTCAGCAATCCGTTCTGAATCAAGGTCTAAAAGATTTCCTAAATACAACTGTGGAAAAACACTAGATGTTGTTTGCTCAATACAGCCGTAAGGATATCTAATCAACCACTGTAGACGATGTTTGAGATTAATACTGCGGTGTTTAGAAAGACTTACCCCCGCATAATTAGAATTTTCTATTCCTTTTTCCGGTACAGGGAGAACAACTTGCTCTCCTGCAGCAACTATCTTATCTAGCCCCTTATAAATATAAGGGTTATATGGTCTAACTGCTAGCTCAACTTCTTTTTCACTCTGATAATTATTACTTTTATCTACAGCCTTAAATTTGATTGTAGCCTTCCCAATTTCTTCAGCAGCAGCTAAATCAAATTCTAAGTCTTTATTCTCTGCTCCATTAAATTGCAGTTCTTTAACTTTTTTACCCTGCACTGCAGCTGCTCCTTGAACTTCCATACTAACTTCAACATTTTCCAAATCTTCAGCCATGCCAAATACAGTAACAGGAACTGTAATCTTATCTTGAGGTCCTAAAACTCGTGGTAAAGTCGGCATTACCATTAAATCAGATTTGACCGGTATATTCTTTGTCACCTGCCCATAACTGCCCTGCCTAGCTCCAATAACCATCACTCTGACATTACCTATATAGTTAGGCATTTCAAACTCAACTTCAGCTTGGCCCTGTCCATCAGTTTTAATTGGCCCCTTAAATAATGCTACTGGTTCAAAACGGTCTGTTTCTTCAGCCTGCAGCTGCTTTTCTTTGTATTTTTTAGATCTTCCTCCACCAATAGAAAAAACATTGTAAATATAACCAGAGTTTAAGCCAATAATATCAGAAAAGGTATCAAAGGTTTTAGTGATTAATCTTTCCTTTTGGAAAAAATATTCTAAAGGATTCGGTGTTTTAAAATTAGTTATATCTAACAAACCTTCATCTACTACTGCTATAGTAAACTGTGACGATTTTTTATCTGCAGTTTTAATTTTAACTTTGAACTTTTCTTTCGGTTTAATCTCTGTTGGTACTTGTACTTGATAATCTAAACTAACATCTTGAGGATTAACAATTAAAGGCTCTATCCCATACATTCTAATCGGCAAATCATTATTATTCTCTTGTGGTTGATAGACAGAAACAGCAGCATAAGCATTAGGTATATGCTCTTCTTTAATTGCCACTTCAAAAATAGTTTTAGTTCCAGTAATCTCCTGCCACTCTTGCTGTAATATTTCACCATTTTTTTCAATTGTCAATAATGCCTGCCCCTGTTCAGGAGTATCAACGGCAATTTTAGCTGTATCTCCAGGAGAATATTGGGCCTGATTTAGTTCTAAAGTAGTTATATCAGCACTTTTAGTTTTCCCTTCATCGCCCCACCAATAAGACCTAAAGAAATAAGCTGCTTTATGCCCTCCCTTTAAATCTTCTACTTCTAACAGCAGCTCACCATAATCTTTAAGCTGATGCTCAATAGTTGCCAAATCTGAGCGAGAAGTTAAAACTCCCTGATCTACTACTTCTGTGTAATTATCACTTTTAAAGTGTCGTCGGAAAGATTCGCGATCATCATACTCCCACCACCAATATCGACGCATCCGATAAATTTTATATTTTAATTTTTCTCCACTAATCAATTCACCATTTTGATTTACTAAAGCAATATCAAAATTAGCTTGATTACCAATTGCTAAATCATTATCTTCTAATTTTCTAATCCCTACATAACGATCGTAAGTTTTAATTGGAATCTGTTTTTGAGCTGGTACAGGACGACCGCCTTTTTCGAGCACTTTACTCTGAATATTAACTCTTAACGCTGCAGGAGGATTCTTAATTTCCGGCAGTTCCCAACTTATATCTGTTTCTCCAGCTTGATTTAATGACACCTTAAATTCTTTACTACTAATTGGAGCAAAATATTGTCCTTGATTAGTAAATACAAAATTATTGAATTTAGCAAAATCAACTGGATAAGATTCAACTTTAATCTTGGTTTTAGTATCTAATCCTGAGGCAGGAGCACCAAATAAATAATCTGCTCCTAAAGTAAAGTTAAGTTGTTTATCTTCTAGAGTTAATTGTTCTTGCTCAGGTTTAATCTCAGTTTCAATCCGATAAGGTACAATTGACTCTACATTTAATTCTGCAAAGAAAGACTGACTTCCAACTTCAACCTTTACTTTCCATTCTCCAGTTAAAGCAGTATCCTTAGTAGCAAAATTAAAGCTGTAAAATCCATCTTCAGCCTGCCGCTTTGTAGTTTCATGAACTAACTTTTTCTGCGGATTATACACTTTTAAAGTTAATGGATGATTGTCAGGGAAAGTATCGTTTTCATTTCTGACAATTACTGATAAATTAATTTTATCTCCTGGTCGATAAACACCACGGTCATTATAAATAAATGCCTTCAAACCCTGCTCATTATTAACTCCACTAGTATCAAATAAAGAAGTATCTAATTTAGTAGCATCAAATTCTAATAAAGACCACTGAGCTCCTTTTTTAACTTCTAAATAGTCTGCCCGACCTTCTAAAACACAAACTCCGTTTTCATCTGTTACTGCTGTTTCTACTACTTCATCAGGATAATTATAATCATCATAATTGTCTCCATCATTATCACCATAATCTCCATCATCATTATCATCATCTGCTTTATTATCACCACTATGATCATCATAATCATTTTTTAATTTAACTACTGCATTTGCTACTGGCTCAGTAGTTAAAACATCTGTTACAAATATATATGTTTTATCTTTAGTCTGTTTAGCTGTTACCCCTAAATCACTTTTAATTATGTGTTTAGTTAACTGGGCATTTTTTCTAATATATCTTGCCGCTTGATAATTATTCCACTCCGGAGGTAAATACAAAGTATCATCTTCATCAAATTCTAACTGCACAATATATAACCCCGGGCTACTATTTTCTAGTTCATCAGATAAATCTAACTGCGAAGTAATCCATCTATTACGAGTATCACCAATTTTTAGTTTCTTAACATCTACTACTTTTCCAGCCCATTGAAAAGAGCGCTCATTGTATTTATGATAACTATAGCTTTGTGGGCGATAAGAATTACGTTCAAAAAATTCGACTAAATTATTAGTATTAACTTTTTTCAACTTAGCTGTTACTCGCTCCACATTCATAGTTTGAAAAGCAATTTTTTGCTTTTTAGCAGTTGTTAAAAACATCCCTGACTGAGCAAACCTGATTTTAGGTTCTATATCCGATATTTTAACTGTTACATCTATATTTTTAGTAGTAGCTAATGTACTCCCTAATTTACCTTTCAAACCTTTAAATATTTTCAACCTATATTTTTGCTCAGGTTTAAAATCTCCGTCCAAAATTAAAACTCGACCATCTACTATTACATCATAATCCATTTGCGGCTCTACACTTAAATAGGCTCCATAATTTAAATCTTGAGCTAAATAATCAGAAAAAATAAGCCTAATATTAGAACTATTGCCTACTTTCTGTTCTTCCACATCTATAACACGCAGAGGACCGTGGGCTGCTAAAATATATTCTTTTTCTATCTGCTGTGGCAAATTCAACTTTTCCTTAGCAAACTGCACTTTGAATTTTACATCTTCTTCTTTGCGAGATAAAACAGTAGACTCTAATTTAAACCTTTTGTTATCAGTAGTCTTTAGTTCCCAATCTAGTTCCTGCTCTAAACCTTTAAAATCTAAAGCTGCATTAATTTTTTCTTTACTAATCTCTTCTGCAAATTCAAATTGAGCTTTAAATTGAGCTTCTGTTCCACTATTCCCTACTAATTCAAACTCGCCCTGCCAACTTAAAAGCCGCTGCCCTAGTGTCCTAAATTCAATACTCTGTTTAGTTGGTTCTAGCTGTTCTATTTGTGGAAATAACTTATTCAAATTAATAAAACCTGTATAATTTTTAGCATCAGTTAACTTTTGCTGTGGTTCAAAAACTATAGTTTTTGTATCCTGCCAATATGTTTGGCCTGCTAAATCAGGGGTGAAATTAAAAATCCCATTATTCTGAATAGGATAATTAACATAATCCTGCTTGATTTGCGGTTTAGAAAATTCAACAGCAATCTTTTCTCCAGATTCAATTACACCTGAAGTCACCCTAGTTACTGTTTTCTGCTGCTGTTTATTAACAACCATTTCTTTAAGTACATCTTCAGATTCTAAATTATTAACAATTAAAAAACCTACTACTATTGATAGTAACAGCAGTGCCACTAACACCCAAAAATTATCCATTATTACTTCTCGTAATGTAGCAAACAATTCTATCACCCCTAACTTAATTTATGATACTTTCGTCTAAATCATTTAGGTAATTCATAGTACTGCTTTTAATCCGCAATTACCTCCAACTTTACTACAGAGTATATCTAATACTATTACTACAAAACATATCCAATCACCTTTTTAGATTACAAAAAATAATAAAGCACCTTAGGTAATAATACCCAAGGTGCTTTAAATCAACTTCTTGTTTTTATAATTTAAGCAATAATTCTTTAAATCCAGGAAAAGAAATATTAATACATTCTGCATCTTCTATTTCTAATGCCTCATCAGCAACTAATGCTGCTACTGCTAAAGACATAGCAATTCGATGGTCATCATAACTAGAACAAGTTACTCCACCTTTGATTTCCTGCGGTCCTTCAATTTCTAACCCATCTTTGCGTTCAGTTACTTCCACACCTAAACGAGTTAGTTCTTTAACCATAGCATCAATCCGGTCTGTTTCTTTAACTCTTAATTCTTCCGCATCTTTAATCACAGTTTTTCCTTCTGCTTGACTAGCTGCTACAGCTAGTACAGGTATTTCATCAATTAATAATGGGATTAAATCCCCCTCAATAGTTGTTCCCTGTAATTGACTGCTGCTGACTTTGATATCAGCAATTGGTTCTCCATTAACTTCTCTCTCATTTAACAGTTCTAGATCAGCATTCATCCCCTGTAAGGCCTCTATCACTCCTGCACGGGTTGGATTTAATCCTACATTTTCAATTATTACTTCTGAATCAGCAGTAATTGCTGCTGCTACCATCACAAATGCTGCTGAAGAAATATCTGCTGGTACAATCACTTTCTTTCCTGTTAATTGCGGTTCTGCTTTAACGCTAACTGTTAACCCCTCAACAGTTACCTCAGCACCAAAGTAATCTAACATTCGCTCTGTATGATCTCTTGATTTAGCAGGCTCAACTACTGTAGTTTCTCCATCAGCATATAATCCAGCTAATAGAACAGAAGATTTAACTTGAGCACTAGCTACTGGAGAATGGTATGTAATTGCTTCTAAATCTTGTCCTCCTACTACTGTAATAGGAAGTAAATTAGCATCATCACGTCCTAAAAATTCTCCGCCCATTTCACCAACAGGATCAGTTACTCGAGCCATAGGACGCTGGCGTAAAGAATCATCACCTGTAGTAACAGAGTAAAAATCCTGCCCTGCTAAAATACCTAACATTAATCTAGTTGTAGTTCCTGAATTGCCTAAATCTAATACATTATCTGGTTCTTCTAAGCCGTGCAGCCCCTGCCCATGAACAACCATCTTTTCAGTACCTACATTTTCAATTTTAATCCCCATATCTCGAAAAGCCTGCACAGTACTTAAACAATCTTCCCCAGTTAAAAAACCTTCAATTTCAGTTTTCCCTTGGGCCAAAGAACCAAGCATTACTGCTCGATGAGAAATTGATTTATCACCAGGCACATTTGCTTTTCCTTGTAAACTTGATTTTGGTTCCATTTTCAAATCCATTTGTTTTCCCTCACTTATCAAAATAATAATCTATTTATTATTCCTTTAATTTTATTGTTAATCCCTAGCAATCTTACTTTCCTAGACTTGTCACTGCTCTTATCGTCACTCTTCACTCTTTTCTT
>JBNJFD010000051.1:0-12275 GCA_051746525.1 Bacillota bacterium
TATTATTATTATGTCTAATGGTAGTTATAACAGCCTGTAATGAAGTAGGCAATCTCAGAATTAATGTCTATGATAAGCAGCAGAATTTAATTAATGATGCTTATGTAGGACTATATACTAAAGATTTTAAGCAGCGAATTGCTTTTAGATATACTACTCGCGGGGAAGTTCAATTTGAAGGTTTAAAAAATAAAGCTTATGGTGTGAAGATAATCAAACATAATTTAAAGAAAAAATTAAAAGTTTCAGTTAAGGGTGGAGAAAGTAATTACATTAAAATTGATCTTAAATAGGGGGTGGTGTAGTGAATAAGTGGAAGCAACAGGGATTTATATTATTATTAGTAATAACTATATTATTTTCTATTACTTATTCAGCAGCTGCAGTTTCAGAATTAGAACAGAAAATTTCTAAAAGAAATATGGAACTATATATTGAAGAATATGGAGTAGCAGAATTAAAACCAGAAAAGAAAAAAGAAGTAGAGCAATTGTTTAATAGTTTAACTACTGAAGCGAAAAAAGATGATTTTAGATTGAATTTCAGGTATAAAATTATTGATGCTCCTGTAATTAATGCAGCTTATTTAGGAGATGGGAGGATGATTTTGTTTAAAGGGTTAATTGATGAAGTAGAAAATAATAATCAATTAGCTGCAATTGTAGCTCATGAAATAGGTCACGGTGTTAACCAAGATATCAAAGAGAAAATAGATTGGATTCAAACGATTCAATTAGGGACTTTATTAGCTGATTTAGCGGGAGATGGAGAGATTAATCAGGACAATTCTAGTAAAATTACTGCGTTAGCGTTAAATTTATTACAAAGAGGATATAGTAGGAGTCAAGAAAAAGAAGCTGATTATTATTCTGTTTTTTTAACTAACCGAGCAGGTTATGACCCTGATGGTGCTGTAGGAGTAATGAAACTATTAAAAAAGAAACAGGGTGGTGCAGCTGATTCAGCGTTATTAGAGGTATTTGCTAGCCATCCTAATTTAAATAAAAGAATTAATTATTTAACTGAACTAGTTACTAAAGTGAAAGATGTAGATAAATATTATTATTCTCCTATTGCTACAGCGCGAAGGTTTACTAAAGGTTTATTAAATGATAACCTGGAAATAATTTATAAAACCTATGGTGAGCAGGTTCATGAAAAAGTAGCATTGTCTGAATTTAAAAAACAATCGCAAGTAAAAAAAGTTAGAAATAAAGTTAGTGGTAGGAGACAAGAATTTAGTTATCAAATTGATTTGCGTAATCAAGTAGAGCAGACGGCTCGAGTTGCAGTTTTGCTTGAACAGAAAAACAAAGCAACTTTAGGATTGGCTTTAGATTTAAAGAAAGGGAATTATGGTTGGAAAATAATTAATGGTCCAGATTTCTATTAACTAGTTGATGAGAACTACTATTTTCCTCTGAAATATTTTTTAAAAAAGAATTAATAATTTTTTTGAATATGTTCATAATATAGTTGAACGAATACAAAAAGGGGGAAGCTAATGCAATTAACTAGTAAAGAAAAGACGTTAATCACGGATAATTTAACAGCAGAAGAAATTTGTGATCAAAAGTATAAGTATTATGCTGAGAATGCCAGTGACCAAGAAATAAGAAGTTTGTTTTCTGATTTAGCAGCTGAAGAAGACCGACATATCCAAATGCTTAATGATGCTTTAAATGGTAATTTTGATATGGAAGCTGCTGGGGGAAGAAGCTCTAGTGGACAAAGCAGTAGAAAAGAGGGAAACTCTGATATCAAAATGACTAATAAAAATTCAGATATGGAGATTGCTAATTCTGCTATGTCTGCTAAAAACACACAAAAGGTTGATGGTTTAACTGACCGCCAGTTACTCCAAGATGCATTAATGACAATTAAACATTTGTCAGGCAATTACGATAATTCTATTTTAGAAACTGCTAATCGTGAAGTTTTTCAAACTTTTGAACAACTTCAGCGGGATAAGCATAACCATAAGCAGGAAATTTTTGAATTAATGAATCAAAAGGGTTGGTATTCAGTAAGTCCAGCTCAATAATAAAGTGGAGATTAATCTAAATTAACCTGCTCTCCTTAAGGTAGACAGATTAAAACAATAAAAATCTGTTTTACTGGAATGGAGAGCTTGTATGTTTAGACCTACATCTTCTTTAAAACAAAATATGTGTTAGGGAACAAATTTTGGTTATAAAATTAGCCTAAAATGTTAAATAAAGTACTTATAACAGTTGTTTTGTATAAATACACAAAAACAACCCCAATAAATTGTTTTTTATAACTAATGACAAAGGGGTTGAAAATAGATATGATTAATACTGTTAGGGAAAAATTTTTTAGATGTTTTGTGAAAAATAATTCAAACTAAAATGTGGAGGGGAAAAAGTATGTCTAACAAAGTAATAGGAATTTTATTAGTTGTAGTAATTTTGGCTGTTGGTGCATTTGTAGCTTATGACAAATTAGACACAAAAGGAGAAGTTAGTGAAAATTATGTTCCAATTGAAGAAAGAGGTTATGCTAATCCAGATGCATTGATTAGTGCAGAAGAATTACAAGAGATTAAGGATCAAGATGATGTGAAAGTATTTGATTTTAGAAATCAAGCTAAGTATAAGTTAGGACATATTCCAGGAGCAATTCAGGTATATCGTAGCGATGAAGAAAACCCTGATGATGAATATGGAGGAATGAGAGCTACTCCAGAACAGATGGAAGAGATGTTACAAGAAAAAGGTGTTAATGATGGAGATTTAATCGTTATTTATGATGACCGTGGAGATTATGATGCCTCTAGAATGTGGTGGATTTTAACTATGTATGGTTATGATAACGTAAGATTATTAGATGGTGGAATTATAAGATGGGACGGCTTAGGTTTAGAAATGTCTACTAGCGCTCCAGAATTAGAAGAGGGAGACTTTACTTTTGATGAGTCAGAGATGGATATGGATAAGTGGTTAGCTACTAAAGAAGATGTACAAGAAGCTATTGATAATGATGATATTGCAGTTTTAGATACTCGTTCTGAGAAAGAATATTTAGGTAAAAGTGATATGGGTTCTAGATCTGGTAGAATTCCAGATTGTACTTGGATTGAGTGGAAAGAATCAATTGATGGTGGCAAGTCTGAAGGACCTCGTACTTTCAAGACTGCTGAAGAGTTAAAGGAACTTTATCAATCTAAAGGAATTACTCCTGACAAAATGATTATTCCTTATTGTCAGTCTGCTGTTAGATCTTCTCATTCTACTTTTGTATTAACTCAATTATTGGGTTATGAGAATGTGAAGAACTATGACGGCTCTTGGATTGAGTGGAGTGCAGAAGAAGATTTACCTGTAGAAAATCCAAATAAATAATTTAGTTTTATCTAGTCTTGGCCCTGCTTTTATTGAATTATCAAATTAAAGGCAGGGTCAATTTTTAGTTAAAATAACAATAAAAAGATTTATTCCTGCTGCTACTTGTTAGCAGCAGTTTTTTATGGTGTTAAAGACAAAATCAAAATTGTTCTATTAGATTAAAAAGAGGAAAATCAATTTTTTTGTAGAAAATTAGCATATAGTGAAATTAATTTTGGAGGGATAATAGTGCACAAAGTTTTATTTGATTGTGATAATACAATGGGTTTAGCAGAAAAAGATGTAGATGATGGTATAACTTTATTATATTTATTAGGTCGGTCTGACATTGATTTATTAGGGATTACTAGTACTTTTGGTAATAGTACTGTTAAAGAAGTGAATCAAGTTACTGAAAGAATGATAGAGGAATTAGATTTAGCGAATATTCCTTTTAAGCGCGGGGGAGCAGATCCTGGAGATTTAGATACTGCAGCAGCTCACTTTTTAGTAGAGCAGGCAAAAAATAATCCAGGGGAAGTTATTTTATTAGCAACAGGCTCTTTAACTAATTTAAAAGCTGCTTGTAGAGTAGATCCTAAGTTCTTTAGCTATTTAAAAGAAATCAAAGTAATGGGTGGTATCACTGAACCTTTAACTTTTGGGGATAAAGAGATTGGGGAGCTTAATTTTTCTTGTGATCCTGAGGCGGCAAAATTAGTTTTAGAAGCGCCTGTCCCAATAATGGTAGCTACAGGTAATTTGTGTTTAGAGGCTTTATTTAATCAAGAAGATTGGCAGTGGCTTAAACAAAGAGATGAAAATGCCTATCAATATGTTGCTAAATATATTGAAGACTGGTATTATTATGGTGAAGAATTAATAAATCAGCTTGGCTTTCATTTATGGGATTTAGTACCAGCTGTAGATATAACTAATCCAGAGTTATACGAAGATCAATATTATCGCCTGCAGTCTAGAGTTGATGATTTAGCTAATGGTCTCTTGAAACTAGAAGAAGTTACTAGTAACAACTTAGAATCTAGTCAGCCGGGGATAATTAATATTCCAACAGCAATAAAAGATATTTCTCAGTTTAAGCAGCTTGTGTTTTCAGCTTGGGGAGAAGTAAAATAAGATTTAAAATTAAAGGGGCATAAACTATATGGATAAAATGAAACAATTATTACAATTACAGGGCAAATATCATGATGCTTTAATTAAAGATGCTGGTTTAAGAACATTATGTGATACGCTAACTGCTGAAATTGATAATTCAGTATTTATATTAGATAAGTTTAAAGAAAATGTGCTTTATTTAGATCGTAAATTACGTGAAGAAAGTAACGATTTCTATTCTTATTTAGACCAAAAAGAGTTTCAGAGTAAAGAAGTTTTAGATACTGAGTATGATATTGAACTGGAAAGAGTTGTCTATAGTTGGGAAGATGAAGTTAAAGAATTACAAGTTAAGTTAGAAAGTGATGAAGAAACTTTTGGTTATTTAGTTATTTTAGAGCATAATCCTTTAGCAGAAGAAGATTATCTGGCTGTTATGCAGGCCGTTTATGCTGTGACTTTGAAATTGCATCAAAATAATTTGATTCAAAATTTAGCTAGAAAATGTAGTAATGAATTAATTGAAGATCTGCTGCAGGGCAAAATTAAAGAGGAAAATGAGATAATTAAACGTGGCGAATTAGCAGGATGGGATTTAACAGTACCTTATCAGATGTTTGTAGTTAGGTTTGAATCATCTAAATCTGATAGTACTAATAATGGTGAACGTTCTTTGTACAAATATGAATTAGAAGAGAAGATAACTCATAGCTTACATCGGATTATTAGAACTAGTTTATCAAAGAAGTATATTATTTTTTCTTATAACGATGATATTTTGTTATTAATTCATTATGCTGAGCAAAGTGAAAAAATTAAAAAGGATATTCAAAATATTTATCAACAATTAATGGATAAATTTAATAGTCTTAAATTTTCTATTGGCTCCGGGAGACATATTGAAAATTGTCATCAAATCCCGAAAAGCTATCAACAGGGGCTTTATACTTTAGATTTTTTAGAAGAAACTAATCAGGAAGAACAGGTTTTTTTCTATAAGGAATTAGGGGTTTTGCGGTTGTTATGGCAGCTTGATACTGAACAATTAGAGGGTTTTGTTGATGAGTTTTTAGCTGAATTGATTGAATATGATCAGAAAAACAATACCCAATGGATTGATACTTTAGGGGCTTATTTACAGACAGGAGGAAGTATTCAACAGTCTGCTGATTTACTGCCGATTCATCCTAATACAATGCGTTATCGTATTAATAGAATTGAAGAAATTTTAGGTATTGATTTGTATGATTTTGAAATGAGAAGCAATTTAGCTATTGCCTATAAGATTAATAAATTTATTATTGCTAAGTAGGAAGGGGAATAATGCTGTGACTGATGAATTTTCTTTAAGTAGGGATAGGCGGGGCAAACAGAGAACAATTGGAATGGGGTTACTTATATTTGCTTTATTAACTTATATCAGTGCTTATTTTTATTTGCCCCATATATTTGCTTATTCCTGGTTATTTGGATTATCTGTAGGATTCATTTTACAGCGGTCTCGAATTTGTTTTACAGCTGCTATCAGGGATCCTATGCTATTTGGGTTAACTGAATTGAGTCGGGGTTTAATTATTTCTTTAGCCGTTAGCAGTATGGGTTATGCTCTGCTGCAGTATTATCGACTGACTCAAGGTTTGGAATTAGTAGGTAGATTTGTGCCTTTAGGTTGGCAGATTCCAATTGGTGCCTTTATTTTTGGTATAGGTGCTGCTATTAGTGGTGGTTGTGCTTCAGGAGCTTTGATGAGGGCTGGTGAAGGATTTCAAATGCAGTTAATTGTATTAGTAGGTTTTATTATCGGCTCTACACATGGAGCTCATGATGCAAAATGGTGGTATCAATTAATTAGTGATTGGGAAGTGACTCATTTACCTAGTATTTTAGGTTGGAAGTGGGCTTTACTAGTCCAGTTTGGGTTATTAACAGTATTATATTTGTATGCTTATTGGTGGGAACAAAAAAAGTTTTGCTAAAGTTAGAAAGGAGGAGTAGAGGTGGGTAAATTAGATTGTATTGGCGAACCCTGTCCACTGCCGTTAATGAAGGCAGAGAAAGAGATGAAAAAGATGGAAGTAGGAGAAGAAATAAAATTAGAAGTAGATCATACCTGTGCTATGACTAATGTGCCTGAATGGGCTCGCAAACGTGGCTATAAAGTAGAAAGTAGAGAGGTGACTTTTGGTGAATGGGAGATCACAGTTACCAAAACAAAATAATGAATTAGAAAACAAGATATTGGTTAAACCATGGCCCTACTGGGTGGGGGGGTTATTATTAGCAGTAGTTAATATCATATATGTTTATACAACAGGGAAGTATTGGGCGATCACTACTGGGTTTGCCCGATTTGGAGCCTGGATTTTAGAAAGCCTAGGAGTAGATGTTTTAAATTGGGCAGCTTGGGAATATTATGATTATCTTGAACCTTGGGTTGATCGCTATACGTGGTCTAATTTAGGAATTATTATGGGATCGCTAATTGCTATTTTATTAGCTAAGCAGTTCAAATGGAAGAAGTTGAAGAATAAACAGCAATTTTTTATTGCTTTAGGCGGCGGCTGGTTAATGGGTTATGGAGCACGAATTGCTATTGGCTGTAATATTGGCGGGTTATATAGTTCTATTTCTTCTTTAGCTTTAAATGGATGGTTATATTTACCTTTTATTATTTTGGGAATATTATTAGGTAGTAAATTATTACAAAAATTATTAGTTTAATAAGGGGATTTGGTTGTTAAACTACAAAATATTATAAAAAAGGATGGTATTTTTCTAAATTTTACCACAGTTTTGTGTTAAAGCTACAAAAACAAGCTTAAAAATTAGCTTGATACTATAAAGACAATTGTTGTTGTAAGAGTTATAATGGATAATAGATAAATTAATAATATTTGTGAAAAATATATTTTATAAAAAGTGGGAGGGGATGTTCTTTTGTTATCAGAAGAACTTGTAGAAAGAATGAACGAAGTAGTTGACGATTGTATGGGAGATGCCCCAGCACCTTGTGTAGCAACGTGTCCGTTGCATATTGATGCTAAAGGGTATATAGACTTAATTGACGAAGGAAAACCTAAGGAAGCACTAGAGTTAATTCGGGAAAAAACAATTTTCCCAGGGATTTTGGGGAGAATTTGTGCCCACCCTTGTGAAGAAAAGTGCGAAAGAAAAGATGTTGAAACAGCGTTATCAATCAAGAATTTAAAGCGCTATGCAGCTAGCTTTGATGACCCTAATGATTGGGATTTAAGCACTGCAGCTGATACAGGAAAGAAAATTGCAATTATTGGTTCTGGTCCAGCTGGTGCAACTGCTGCTTATGATTTAAGAAAAGAAGGACATCAAGTAACTATTTATGAAAAACTACCAGTAGTAGGAGGAATGCTGCGAGTAGGTATTCCGGCTTATCGTTTGCCGCATGATGTAATTGATGAAGAGTATAGTATTTTAGAAAAATTAGGTGTAGATATCCAGTTAAATACTGAAATTGGAGCAGATGTGCCCTTTGAAAAATTAGAAAATGATTATGATGCAGTATTTGTAGCACATGGAGCACATGAAAGTGTAATGCTGCCAATTGACGGTTCTGATTTAGAAGGAGTTAAGCCTGGTGTTGATATTTTACGTAAAGCTGGGTTAGAAAATTATGACCAGATTGATCTTGGTAAAAAGATTGTAGTTGTTGGTGGCGGTAATGTAGCTATGGACGTTGCTCGAACTGCAATTAGGCTTGGTGCAGAAGAAGTTGAAATAGCTTGTCTTGAAGATAGAGAAGATATGCCAGCTCATGAATGGGAAGTAGTTGATGCTGAGGAAGAAGGTATCGAAGTTCATAATGGTTGGGGACCTTTAAAAATTGAAGGCGATGAGCAAGTTGAAAAGATGACGTTTAAGAAATGTACGAGAGTCTTTGATGAAGAAGGAGATTTCAATCCTCAATATGATGTTTGTGAGTTGAAAGAGGTAGAATGTGATAATGTTATTTTCGCAATTGGGCAAAGTGCTCAATCAGAATTTTTAGAAGACAAATCTGAAATTGAGCTAAAAAGAGGCGGTAAAGTTGAAGCTGATGATCTAACTTTACAGACTAATAAAGAGCATATCTTCAGTGGTGGAGATGTAGCAGGAAGACCTTTATTAGCAGTTGAAGCTATGGCTCATGGAAGAAAGGCTGCTATTTCTATTGACCGTTATTTAAATAATGAAGATATGACAGTTGATAGAGAGCATGAAGGTGCTTATGAATCTTGGTATGATAAAGACGTAGACGAACCAAGAAAAGAAAGAGTAGATATGCCGATGTTACCTCTAGAAGAAAGAGCTAATAATTTTAAAGAGGTAGAATTAGGCTTTAGTGATGAAGATGCGGAAAGAGAATCTGACCGCTGTTTACAATGTGAATGTAAAGATTGTGTTGCAGAATGTGAATTCTTAGATGAATACTGCGAACATCCAAAAGAAATGATGCAGAAGTTACTAGAAGATCCAACGGATGTTGATAATTTAGCAATGTCTTATTTCTGTAATTTATGTGATACATGTACAGTTTATTGTCCACAAGATTTTGAATTGGCTAATATTTTCTTAGATATTAGAAGAGAAATGGTAGACGCAGGAGAAGGTCCATTAGAAGGTCACAATCCGGTAACTAAGTTCCATCAGCCGCTTGGATTTTCTAGTTTGTTCACTACTAAGTTAGCTGATAAAAAAGCTGGGGAAACAAAAAGAGTTTTCTTCCCAGGTTGTAGTTTGTCTTCTTATTCTCCAGAAGTTGTAGCTAAAACCTATGATTATTTACAGGAAAATTTACCTGGTACTGGATTTATTCTGAAATGTTGTGGAGCTCCTACTGAAATGGTTGGGCAGGAGGATAAATTTGATGATAGATTCCAGGATTTAATTGATGATGTGCGAGATTTAGGAGCAACAGAAATTATTACAGCTTGTCCTGATTGTACGCATAATATTGAACATCATGCACCAGATGATATTAAAGTTAAAACTGTTTATGAAATAATAGACGAAATTGGTGTTCCAGAGGATAGAAAAGGTATCGCCGACGGAAAAGTAATTTCTATTCATGACTCTTGTAAAGCAAGAGAGTATATTGATACTCAAGATGCTGTTCGTCATATAGCTGATGATTTAGGTTTAGAAGTTGACGAAATGGAGCATAATCGTGAAGATACTCGCTGTTGTGGATTTGGTGGAATGGTGTTACTAGCTAATGAAGATTTATCTACAGATATAATGAATCGCAGAGCTAGTGAAACGGATAAAGATATTGTAACTTATTGTGCTGCTTGTCGAGAATCAATGACAATGGCTGAGAAATCAAGTTATCACTTATTAGAATTTATGTTTAGTGATGATTGGAAAGATGGAGCTAATGGTCTAGAAGGTCCATTAAAGCAGTGGTATAAGCGTTGGAAGACAAAGCGTGAAGCTAAAAAAGTTTAAATAAATATTTGAATTCTTAGAGGGGGATATTTGATGAGTGAAAGTAATAAAAAAGGTAATTGGGGAAAGATTATAGCTTTTGTAGTAGTAGTAGCAGCTGTGTTTTTATTTGTGAAACAGATGGGATATATGGAGTATTTTAAAGATCCGCAAGCAATTAAAGAAGCAATTGATGGTTTAGGATTTTGGGGACCTGTAGCATTTATTGGCTTATGGTTAGCTTCAGCAGTATTCTTACTACCTGGAGGAGCATTAGGTCTAGTTGGTGGAGCTTTATTTGGTCCATGGCTGGGTACTTTATATACTGCTTTAGGTTCTACTATTGGGGCGATTGCTGCTTTTATAGCAGGAAAATATATAGCTCGTGATATGGTACAGGGTATGGTAGAGAATAATCCTAAGTTAAAGAAGATTGATGAAGGAGTAGAAAAAGAAGGGTGGCGCTTTGTAATGTTAACGCGTTTAGTGCCTATTTTCCCTTATAATGTACAGAATTATGTGTATGCTTTAACGGCTATTGATTTACCATCTTATTCTCTTGCTACATTTGTATTTATGTTACCTGGTTGTTTAGCTTTCTCTTTTGCAGGAGGAGCAATTACTTCTGGTGGAAGCCCAGTTAAGATTATTGCTTATTTAGCTGTAGCAGGGGTAGTTTTATTTGGAATCTCTTTAATTCCAAAGTTCTTGAAAAAGAAAAGCGACGAAGATGTTCTAGAAGACCTAGAGGAAATTGAGGAATAAAAAAATAAGAGATTAGTCTGATAACTATAAAATAGGCCGGTTTTTCCGGTCTATTTTATAGTTATGGTTTAAAATAAAGTAATAATTGTGTACAATTAAAAATAGATAAAAAGTTAATAAAGAGAAGGAAAATAGTATGAGGGAGGAAAGTTTATGAAGAATAGTAAAGTAGTTTTATTAATGATAATGTTATTATTAGTAGTAGTAGGATGTAGTAGTAATCAAACTTCTCAAGAAGAGACAAAAGTATTAGAGCATGATTGGGAACAAATAGTGGAGTCTGCTGAAGGAACTAAAGTTAATTTTTATATGTGGGGTGGAGATAGAACAATTAATAATTGGGTCGATACCTTTGTTGCCCAAGAATTGAAGGAAAAGTATGATATTGAATTAAATCGGGTACCAATGGGACCTGATGATTATTTAAATAAGTTATTAGGTGAGAAACAAGTTGGAAAAGAAAAAGGCAGCATTGATTTATTATGGATTAATGGAGAAAATTTCAAAACTGCCATGGAAAAAGATTTATTATGGGGACCTTTTGCTGATAAATTGCCTAATTATCAGAAATATATTGATACTGATGCTAAGCACAATACTACAGATTTTGGTTATCCAACTAAAGGGTATGAAGTGCCTTATAGTCGGGCACAGTTTGTTTTTATTTATGACCAAGCTAAAGTTGAAGATGTACCGCAGACTTATGAGCAATTAATAGCGTGGATTAAAGATAATCCAGGTAAGTTCACCTATCCATCTTTGCCTGATTTTACAGGTAGTGCTTTTGTAAGGCATGTAATTTATCAAGAAACAGGTGGCTTTGAGCAGTATTATGACATGGACAAGGAAGAAGTACGGGAAAAAATTCGTCCTGCTTTAGAAAAATTAGCGGAATTAGAGCATTATTTATGGCGAGAGGGAGAAACTTATCCTGCTACAATATCTCAATTAGATAATATGTTTAGTGATGGTGAAGTAGTTATGAGTATGGGATATGAGCCGAGTAAAGCAACTACTAAGATTAATAATGGCAATTATCCTGAATCTGCTAGAACTTTTGTGATTGAAGAAGGTACAATTTCTAATACAAACTTTTTAGCAATTCCATTTAATGCATCTAATAAGCCTGCTGCTTTGGTAACAGCAAACTTTTTAGAAGGATTTAAAGCGCAGCATTCTAAGTATAAGCCTTCTAATTGGGGAGCATTACCAGTATTTGATTATGATAAGTTAAGTGACGAAGAAAAAAATGAAGTTGATAGTCTAGATTTAGGGACAGCAACATTATCTCAAGAAGAATTAGCTGAACACAGCGTCCCTGAACTGCCAGCTGATGTAGTACCAATTATTGAAGAAGAATGGCAGGATATCGTGGGGAAGTAGTGAATAGTAAAACAGTTAAACAGTGATGAGTGACGAGTGACGAGTAAACAGTGATGAGTAAACAGTGATGAGTGATGAGTGATGAGTGATGAGTGATGAGTAATGAGTGATGAGTGATGAGTGATGAGTGACGAGTGACGAGTGATGAGTAAACAGTGATGAGTGATGAGTGATGAGTGATGAGTGATGAGTGATGAGTGATGAGTGACGAGTGATGAG
>JBNJFD010000052.1:0-12229 GCA_051746525.1 Bacillota bacterium
TGATTATGGTTAAAGAACGGAACTGGAAAGAGTCTATTGCTATTTGGTTTGGAAGTTGGATTACTGCTTTTGTTGTAGGAGGTATTGTGGCTCAAATACTGTAAGAACAGTTAAGAGCAGTTAAGAGCAGTTAAGAGTGAAGAGTGAAGAGTGAAGAGTGAAGAGTGAAGAGAGAAAAGAGAGAAAAGAGAGAAAAGAGAGAAAAGAGAAGAGAGAGAAAAGTAATGAGTAATGAGTAATGAGAGAAGAGAAGAGAAGAGAGAGAAAAGTAATGAGTAATGAGTAATGAGAAAAGAAAAAAGAGAAAAGAGAAAGAGAAAGAGAAAGAGAAAAGAGAAAAGAGAAAAGAGAAAAGTTAAATCGGATAGGAATCAAGAATTATTTTTATAATTCCAGATTACAGTAAGAAGGTGTAATAATGGAGTGTAATACTGATAAGAAAGTTAGGATTTGTCCTCAGTGCGGTTATGAAGTCAAAGACCCGGAGAAAATACGCTGTCCGCGCTGTAATAAAATCTTATTAAAGAAATGCTCGGAATGTGATGGATGTAGTTTAATCTAACTATTTTGTTTAAGGATGCCCTAAATGCGGCATCTTTTTTTGTTGTTGATCAGAAATTAGATTATGAAGAATTAGCCGAGAGTGACTGTTGTTAGCAATTTTTAATATGCTAACTAATAGTACTAGTATTTACTTCTTTGCAGGGGCTTGCAGATAGGATAAAATTAAGTAAACTGCTTACATAGAGGGGATGAAGAAAGTGAAAAGACTGTTAGTGTTAGTCTTAATTGCAGTTGCTATTTGTAATCCTGATTTAGCTGTGGCCCAAGAAAGATTAGAATTTGATTTTTGGCAGGCTCAATATAAATTAGATGATTTAATTGAGTCTAGACTTGATGTTAGAGAGTTGTCTGGAGAACTAGGGTTAGATTATAATTTAGCCGTGCAATTAAGTTATAAATTTTGGGATCAGCAAGATGCTTATAATAGTCAATTAGAAAATTTGAGTTTAGAAACAGTGAAAAACTTTTCGGTTTTAGAAGATGGGAAATTAGGTTTAGGTCTGGCAGTTGATTATTCAAAGCAGACTATTGAAAATAGTGAGATTGATGCTTTTCAATTAGAGAATAAAAGTCTAGATTTAGTTTTGGAGTTTGATAAGAAAATTGTAGAGCGAGTTAATTTGTTTAGTAGTTTGAATTATGGTGTTTATAATAATTATCAGTTATTTAGTAGTAATTTAGATAAAGTTATAGCGTATGACAGTAATTATAATTATAGTATTAAAACAGGTCTTAAATTTAAAGTGGGCCCAGATTTAAGGGCCAAAGTAGGTTATAAGCTGGGTCAATCTTCTTTGACAGCAGCAGGTGAAGAAGTTACGATTAATGATTATGATTTAACTGATTTTTCTCAGTTGCAGCATGGTTTATTCCTAGGTTTAGAAACAAAATTTTAGAAGTTAATAATTATGGTAACTAATATTAGTTACCATAATTATTTTTGGATTTATACTTTGAAAGTCGAGATTTGGATAGTAATTAACTTTTAAAATTGTAATTCTATGATATAATGAATTTATACATAATCAAGTAACATCATAGGAGGGATAAAGTGCAGCAGTTTTCAGAATTTAATTTAGCAGAAACTAAAGTTACAGGGATATTTGGTTATCCAGTAGAGCATTCATTGTCACCACAGATGCATAATCAAGCATTTGCAGCATTAAAATTGAATTATAATTATTTGCCTTTTGCAGTTGAGCCTGATAATTTAGGGCAAGCAGTAGAAGGGATTAGGGCTTTGAATATTAAAGGGGTCAATGTTACAATACCTCATAAGCAAAAAGTAATACCTTATTTAGATCAGCTTACAGAAGAAGCAGAGTTAATTGGAGCTGTCAATACTATTGAAAATCAAGCAGGAACTTTAATTGGGCATAATACTGATGGACGAGGTTTTATTAGATCCTTAAAAGAAGAAAGTGATTTTGTAGCTGCAGGAAAGCAGGCTGTGATTATTGGAGCTGGAGGAGCAGCAAGAGCAATAGCTTTTCAGTTAGCTTTGGAGGGTCTAAATAAATTAATGATAACAGATTTGGATTTTGAGAAAGCTGAAAATTTAAGTACTGAAATAGAAGAACAACTTGATTTATCTGTAACTGCTATTAAACAACAGCAATTAGTAGAAGTGATGTCAGATACAGATTTAGTAGTTGATGCTACTCCTGTGGGAATGCATCCTAATGTGGATGTTGATCCTGTAGTAGAGGCAGAATTACTGCATCAGGAGATGATTGTTTATGATTTAGTGTATAACCCCCGAGAAACGGTATTGTTAAAAGCAGCTGAGCAAGTGGGGGCTGAAGGTATTAGCGGTTTAGGAATGCTGCTTTATCAAGGGGTAATTGCTTTTGAAATCTGGACTGGCAAAGAGGCACCAGTAGAGAAGATGAGAGCCGCTTTAGAAAGTGGATTATATCAAGAATAAGTGATAGTAGAGATTAAAAGTCGGCATTAGCCGGCTTTTTTTTATTTTTTGAAAATAAAAAAAGTAGGCGTATATTTTATTTGCAAAAGGGTATTATAAATAATGGTATAATTGGTTTTTATTAAAGAAAGAGTGGTGAGTACAATACTTAGTAGTGCCTGGGCCAAGCCTAAAGAGGGGAAAGTTTTTAAAGCAAATCAAGCCTTTACTATGCTCGAAGTATTAATTGTTGTAACTATAATTACAACTTTAAGTTCTGCAGCAGTAGTTCAGAGTGCTAATTATCAACAGTGGATGCAGTTAAAAACCAGCACTAGAGAATTAGTTGCTAATTTAAAAGATGTGCAGCAGCGTTCAATTATTACAGCATTGAACCATGGGGTTGTCTTTGATTTAAAAGAGAATAGCTATTATTTAATTAAAGACAAAAAGAACCCTCAAATATTAAAGGAGATTAAATTAAAACCAGTTATTTTAAAAAAGGTTAACTTTCCTAATTATCATAGGTTAGCTTTTAGTGGACCAGCAATTTTCTTTAAAGATACTGGCAATTTAGATCATCGTAATGGTCGTGTTGAATTAAAGTTAGGAACTAGAAAAAAAGAGGTTGTTTTTTCTTCTAATGCTGGAGAAATTAATATTAGATAAGGGGTAAAACTATGGCATCTGGATTTACTTTAATAGAAGTATTAATAGCATTGGTTTTAATTGCTACTGTCTTAACGGGGATAATGAATTTGTTGCTTGCTAGTAGTAAACAATTGTTGTTTTCTAATCAGCAGTTGACAGCTTATAATTTAGCCCGTTGGAAACTAGAAGAGTACTTAGAGCAAGATCATAATAATTTGCTTTCAACTCCCTGCACCAGTTTTAAAATTGCTGAATATAGTAATTATCAATACCAGTTAATTGTTAAACCCCTTAATAATTATTTAAAAGAAGTAACTATAATAGTTAAAGACTGTCAGAAAGTCAGGGCCAAGCTTAGTACAATAGCTGCCAAGGGGGTTTAAATGTATAATAAATCAGCATATATAATTGTAGAATTATTAATTGCTATTTTATTAATGGGAATAGTAGTTTCTTTGTTGTTGGTACTTAGTAATGCTGCTGTTGATTTAGGAGAAGATAATCATAATAAGTCTTTACTACAAAGAGAAACGCTATTAAGTTTAGAAATGATTAATAATATTATTGATAACTCTAGTGCAGTGAAGCAGATTAAAGAAAAAGAGCTGTTAGTTTTAACTACAACTGGTGAGTGGAAGAAATTGTACTATAAATCAGGACTAGGACTTTGTTATGCTGCTGATAACAATATTATTAGTCAATATGTAGCAGATTTAAAATTCACTAGCAAATCGAGTTCATTATTAATTGTGGAATTAGTGGTAAAGCAGAATAATAGTTTAAAAAAATTAAAAACAGGGATTGAATTATAATGCGGGAAGAGGGTGCGGTGTTATTAATTACGTTAATGATGATTGTTGTAATTACTTTGTTAGCTATAGGAACTGTAACTATTGCAGCTAAACAAAGGAATACCAGTATTCTTTATCAACGGCAGCTAGAAGTTGAATATGTACTGCAGGCAGCTTTAGAAAAGGCTAAATATGAACTACAGCAAGAATTAGAAAAAGCAGTTGTTAAAAATTATCGTGCTGTAGACCTAGCTAGGATATCTACTGGAGGTCAAGTAACAATTAGAAATTTGTTAGGACAAGATAAAATCACAGTGCAGTATAAATTAGAAGATTTAGTGGATCAAGGGCGGAAATTAAATGTTAATTTGGCACCTCAAAGACAGCTGCAAGAGCTAGCAGGGATAGGGCAGCGATTAAGTAATAAGATCGAACAGCAGAGGAATAAAGTGCCTTTTATTAATTTAGTAGAATTAAAGAGGGTGGAAGGGATTGCAGAGGAAAAATTAAATAGTTTAAAGCCCTTATTAACAGTTTGTGGCCAAGGGCAGATAAATATTAATACTGCTACTGCTGAAGTTTTAACTACATTTCCTGGGATAGGGGCACTAACTGCAGCTAATATAATAGCTTATCGACAATTAAATGGACCTTTTAACAGTAAAGAAGATTTGAAAAAAGTTTCTGGGATTGGAAGAGTCACGTATCAGAAATTAGCAGATAAAATTAGTAGTAACTCAAACTATTTTAGTGCGGTAGTCAACTTAAAAATAGCAAGTCAAAATTTAGAGTTGTCTAAGAAAGAAATAATAAAAGTAGGTGGTCAATAAGTGGGACTATTAACTAGACCTCAGAAGAGTTTGGCCCTTGATTGGGGTAGTAGCAGTTTGAAAATAGTAGAGTTGGAACAAAATCGTGAACAAGTCAAACTAAATAATTTTATAATTAAAGAAATAGATGCTATTCAATTAGAAAATGATTTTAATTCTAATAAATTAGTTCAATTACTACAGGATATTTTCAAACAGGAAAAATTCAATACTACTGATTTAAATTTTATTATTAGTGGTTCTAATGTAATTACTAAAATTTTAACTTTGCCGACAGTTGCAAAAGAAAAATTAAGGAAATTGATTTTTTGGGAGGCAGAAAGTATTTTTGCTAAACCACCATCAGAGTTAATATTTGATTATCAGATTTTAGCCAGTAAAGCAAATAAAATTAAAATAATTTTAGCAGTAGTTGCTAAAGATTCATTAATCAAACAAGTAGAGTTGCTGGAGCAGGCAGGAATAAAAGTTTCTCAAATTCAAGCTGCTCCGTTACTGCTCAATAATATTTTAAGAGAAGAATTAACAAGAGAAAAATTGGCTATAATTGATATTGGTGCAGTCAAAACAGAAATAACAATTTTCAACCAGGGGCAGTATGATTTTAGGCGTGTATTTAGTAGTGGCAGTAATAAATTCACAGCAGAAATAGCTAAAAAAAATAGTTTAAGTTATCGAGAGGCGGAAAAATTAAAACGAAGTACTGTTTTTGAACTTGATTTAATTGAAAACAATTTAGAAAAATTACTTAAAAAAATTAATTTGTCATTTCATTATTGGCAGCAGCAAGGGCAGCAATTAGAGCGGTTATTGTTAACTGGAGGAGGGGCTAAATTAAAAGGCTTAGTTCAAGTTTTGGAGGAGGAATTCCAGATAGAAGTAGAGTTGTTAACAGGGTTATCTCAATTTGATTTTGCTGTGACAGACTGTAGCTATCATTTATTAAAAGAACAATTACCGTGGTTAGCAATTAGTATAGCTGCTGCTGTAAGTAGTTTTAAAAAAAGAAGATAAGGAGTTGAGGTGATGATTAATTTATTGCCAGATGAAATTAAAGTAAAGAGAAAAAAAGAGAAATATCAAAAAATTGGAGTTGTGGTGCTTGCTGTACTTTTAATTGGATTGGTCTGGACAAGTAGCTATCTGCAGGGATTAATTGGAGACTATCAAGCTCGAATCAAAGAACTTAATTATCAACTGCAGGACTTAGAAACAACTAAGCAAGCTTTAGCAGGACAATTAAAAGTTAAAAATCAACTACAGGACAAATTAACTTTAGTTAATAATTTAAAAGATGATTTAAATTATAGTTGGTTAATCAAAGACTTGAATTTGATTATTCCCCAGCAGGTATGGATTGAGCAGCTTATTATTGAAGAAGATAATTCTTTATTAATCAGTGGTCAATCTACTTCTAACAAACTATTGTTAGAAACTACTAATCGCTTAGAAAAATATCCTTATTTTGAAAAGATAAAAATAACTTCAAGTCAGAATATGAATCAGCAGGTGAATTTTGTAATTAAAGGGCAGGTGAGAGAAGAATTATGAAGTGGAAATATAAGCTGTGTACAACTTTATTGCTAGTTTTAGTAGTGCTTAGTATAGCGTTATTATTAAATTTAAGTCCCCAAGTAGGGGAGGTTTTAAATATGCAGGAACAGTTAACAACTAAGCAAAACAACTTACAGCAATTACAAAAGGAATTAACTAGTAAAAAAAATGTTTTGGAAACTAAATTAGAAGATAGTTTAGCCAATAATAAGCTATTAGAAATAATCCCTTATCAACTCCAGACTAATCAATTTTTAGATGTTATTAGAAGATTATTAGCAGAAACTAAAGTAACTTTAAATAAATATGTCCCTCAGGAAATAGTAAAAACAGAAAGTTATATTAAACTGCCTATCTTTTTAGAATTAACAGGAGATTATCAAGCAGTGAAATCTTTTTTTAGAGAATTAGAAGAATTAAATCGCTTAGTTACTATTGAAAAAATTAAGTTATATCAAGCTGGAGAGAAATTTAAAACTGATTTAAAAATTGCTATTTATTCGTTAACGGAAGTAGAAGATAGCAGTGAAAAATAATAGATTTGATTTCCAAGCAGTAGGGAAAACGAAACTGCTGCTGGTAGTAATTTTTTTAACAGCAGCAGTTATTCTTTGGATTAATTTTTGTTTTTTTAAATCTCAAGAAATAGAAGTTATAGAACAACAGCGGGAAATGACAACAAAGAATGATTCAGTGCAGCAAGGGGGCAATTCTCAATCTGCTGTTAGGGTGAATTTAGAACAGATTTATGGCAATCAAGTAGATAATAGAGATAACCCATTTTCTTTTAAAAAGATTGCTGCACCTTTTACTTATCAATCTAACAAAGCTAGAGAAACGATTAATATAGCTGAGAGTAATTTAGAGCTAAGATTATTAGGGGTTATTAACCGGGCTGAACAAAGAACAGCAATAGTAGATTATCAAGGACAAAGTTATTTTTTAAAAGTAGGAGAGGAGTTAGCAGGGTTTAAAGTGGAGAAAATAAGTGATAATAAACTAGAACTATTGAAACAAGGGGAGAGGTATTTTACTGCTATTGTGGTGGGTAGCCAATAATATTTAGGGAAGAGGTTCAGTTCGTAATATTACGAACTAAACCTCTTTTGCTCTAGCAGGATATTTAAGCAGGCTACATGGATTTTTTTAAGAATTTAAGATAAAAATTGATATCCAGACCAATCATTTGGTATAATACAATCACTGTGTAAAAATAGTATTATTATATAGAAGTGAGGAGTGAGAAAATGCGTTATTTAACTGCAGGAGAGTCACATGGTAGAGCAATTACTGGTATTTTAGAAGGAATGCCTGCTAATTTAGAAATTGATAAGCGTGAAATTAATTTACAATTAACAAGAAGACAAGGTGGTTATGGACGCGGAGGAAGAATGAAAATTGAAAATGATCAAATTGATATTTTATCCGGAATTAGGGGCGGTAAAACTTTAGGAACTCCTATTTCCTTTCAGATAGAAAATGATGATTGGCCGAATTGGGAAGAAGTATTAGACCCTTTTGGAGACAATGGTTACCAACATGATGAAATTGAGATAAAAAAAGAGAATAAAATTAAAACTGTCAAGCCCAAAGTAACTAAGCCGCGACCTGGGCATGCTGATTTAGCTGGGGCTTTAAAATATAATCAAAGTGATTTAAGAAATATTTTAGAGCGAGCCAGTGCCCGAGAAACAGCAATGAGAGTGGCAGTAGGTTCTTTTGGTAGAATTTTATTAAAGGAATTTGGCATTGAGTTTACTAGCCATGTTAAGAGAATTGGTGGAGTAGAGTTAGAAAAACAAGAGTTGAGTTTTGCTGAAATCAAAGAAAAAAGTGCTGAATCTGAGGTGCGATGTGTAGATGAGAAAACAACTCAAGCAATGATAGCTGAAATTGATGACTGCAAGGACGAAGGTAATTCCTTGGGTGGAGTTTTTGAAGTGCGGACTACTAAGCTGCCAGCAGGATTAGGCAGTCATGTTCATTGGGACCATAAATTAGATGCTAAATTGGCCCAGGCTTTAATGAGTATTCAAGCTATTAAAGGAGTTGAAGTTGGGCTAGGATTTGAAGCTGCTGCAAGACGAGGTTCAGAAGTTCATGATGAGATTGCTTATGATGATGGTTTTCAGCGTTTAACTAATAATGCTGGAGGTTTTGAAGGAGGCATGACTAATGGAGAACCATTAGTTATCAAAGCAGCAATGAAACCAATTCCTACTTTGTATCAGCCTTTATCTTCAGTAGATTTAGAAACGAAAGAGGAATTTAAAGCAAGTGTGGAACGTTCTGATGTAACAGCAGTACCAGCAGCTAGTATAGTAGGAGAGAATGTAGTAGCTTTTGAAATAGCTAAAGCTTTTTTAGATAAATTTGGGGGAGATAGTTTAGAAGAGATTAAAGCTAATTATGATAATTATTTAAAAATGTTAGAACAGAGGTGAATCTGATGAATATATCATTAATTGGATTTATGGGAACAGGAAAGACTACTGTAGGTAAGAAGTTGGCAGAAGAGTTAGATTATCAATTTGTTGATTTAGACAAAGAAATTGTCAAAGAAGAGGGGCGTAAAATTCCAACTATTTTTGCTCAAGATGGGGAAGAATATTTTCGAGATGTAGAAACAAAAGTAACTAAAAAGATTGGTTTAAGAGATCAACAAGTGATTTCTACTGGCGGAGGAGTAGTTTTACGTAATCAAAACATAGCTAATCTTAAACAAAATGGGATATTGATTTTGCTTAAAGCTACACCGCAGGAAATATACCAAAGAACTAAAGATGATAATAATCGACCATTACTAGAAGTAGAAGATCCATTGACTAAAATAGAAGCTTTATTGACAGCTAGAAGAGGGGATTATCAATGCACTCCCTATCAAATAGATACTACTGATTTAAGTATTGCAGAAGTAGTAGAAGAAGCATTGAACATAGTTGACCGCGAAAAGAAAAAGTAGTTCTTAACTCGGAGGTGATAGGATGGAAGAGATTGAAGTTGATTTAGGTGAGAGAAGTTATGAGATTAAAATTGGAGAAAATATATTAGAAAATTTAGGGGATTATCTTTCAGAATTAGATATTGGAAATAAAGTGCTGCTAATTTCTAATCCTTTAGTTGATAGCTTATATGGTGCTGAAGCAGCAGAAGCTATTAGGGGAGCAGGCTTTAGTGTAGAGAAAGCCTTAATTCCTGATGGTGAAAAATATAAATCATTAGCGACTGCTGAGGATTTATATGATGCAGCAGTTGAAGCTGGGTTAGACCGCAGTTCATCAATTGTTGCTTTAGGAGGGGGAGTAGTAGGGGATATAGCAGGGTTTATTGCTGCTAGTTATATGAGAGGGATTAATTTTATTCAGGTGCCGACGACTGTCTTGGCCCAGGTGGATAGCAGTGTAGGTGGTAAAGTAGCAGTTAATCACCCTCAAGGAAAGAATTTGATTGGTGATTTCTATCAGCCTAAGTTAGTAGTAGCCGACAAAAAGGTGCTACATACTCTAGAAGAGCGGGAACTACAAGCTGGATTAGCTGAAGTGATTAAATATGGGGTTATTTGGGATCAAGATTTCTTTTCTTTTTTAGATGATAATCAGGCAGAAATTATGGATTTAGAAACTGAAGCAATTATTAAAGCAGTAAAAACTTCCTGTCAAATTAAAGCCGAAGTAGTAGAGGAAGATGAAACTGAAGAGGGATTGCGAGCTATTTTAAATTATGGTCATACAATTGGTCATGCTTTAGAAGCTGTAACTGAATATCAAAAGTATCGTCACGGAGAAGCAGTAGCAATTGGAATGGCTGCGGCAGCTAGAATTGCTCATAAGCTAGATATGATTAGTGCTCAAGAAGTAAGAATGCAGGAAGATTTGATTGCTGACTTTGGTTTGCCAATTAAATTTAAGGGTTTAGACCATCAGAAAATAATTAAAGCTTTAAGTAAAGATAAGAAAGTAAAAAATGGAGTAATTAGATTTATCTTAGCAGAAAGAATTGGCAGAGTGAAGATTTTATCTAATATTTCTCAAGATATAATTCGAGAAGTTTTAGTAGAGATTGGAGGAGAGTAAGATGATTTTAGTGCTGCATGGGCCAAATTTGAATTTGTTGGGGCAAAGAGAACCTGAGGTTTATGGGACAACCACCTTAGAAGATGTTAACCAACAATTAATAGAGCAAGCTGCTGAATTAGAGGTTGAACTAGAAACTTTTCAATCTAATAGTGAAGGTGAATTAGTAGACCAGATTCAACGTGGTTTAGAAGAAGTAGAGGGGATTATTATTAACCCTGCTGCTTTCACCCATTATAGTATTGCGCTGCGTGATGCTTTAGCAGCATTAGAAGTACCAATTATTGAAGTTCATATTAGTAATGTATATCAGCGTGAAGAATTTAGGCATAAATCAGTTACTGCTCCAGTAGTAACAGGTCAAATTTCTGGTTTAGGAGTAGAGGGCTATTATTTAGCACTGCAAAAGCTAGCAACTTTAATTTAGATAAAGGGTGATAAAATGAAAGAGAGAATGAAGCGATTACAAAAAAAATTAAAAGCAGAGGAATTAGATGCAGTATTAATTACAAACCCAGAAAATAGATATTATTTAACTGGATTTACTGGGACAGCAGGAGCAGTATTATTAACTACTGAGCAGGGATTTTTGATTACTGATTTTCGTTATACTACTCAGGCTAAAGAGCAGACTAAAAATTATAAAATTATTGAACAAGGCGATAACAGATTAAAAACTATTAATAAGTTATTATTGAATTGTGAGATAGAGAAATTAGCTTTTGAATCTGAAACAGTTAGCTATCACAAATATAATAAGTATCAAGAACAATTAGAGGTTGAATTAGCAGCAGTCACTGATTTAGTCGAAGAATTAAGACAAATCAAAGATGAAACGGAGTTAGAAAAAATAAATAAAGCTGTAAAAATAACTGACAGTGCTTTTGCTAAAATTAAAGATAAAATAGAAGTAGGGGTTAGAGAAAAGGATATTTCTTTAGAGCTAGAGTTTTTTCAGAAAAGGTTAGGGGCTGCTAAAAATGCTTTTGACTTTATTGTAGCTTCAGGTATTAGGTCAGCCCTGCCTCATGGAGTGGCTAGTAACAAGCCCATTGAACAAGGAGATTTTGTTACTATGGATTTTGGGGCTGTTTATCATGGTTATCATTCTGATATGACTAGAACTGTGGTAGTTGGGGCTGAACCAACAAAAAAACAGCAGCAAATTTACAACTTAGTCTTAGAAGCACAACAAGCAGCTATTGCAGCTATTGAACCTGGCAAAACAGGGCAGGAAATTGACAAAGTAGCTCGTGATATAATTTCCGAAGCAGGATATAGTGCTAATTTTGGACACGGTTTAGGACACAGCGTAGGTTTAGAAATTCATGAAAAACCTCGATTATCTCGTAAAGATGAAACTGTTTTAGAAGAAGGGATGGTAGTTACTGTAGAACCTGGAGTTTATATTCCTGAGTGGGGTGGAGTTAGAATTGAAGATATTGTAGTAGTGACGGAGGATGGATGTAGGATATTAACAAAATCAACTAAAGAATTATTAGTGCTAGAATAATAATACAATACTACTTTAAATCTAGAAAGGTGAGGAGATAGATGTCGGCTCAAAGGAAAATAAAATTTAATTTGATGGTAGGGTTGTTATTGACGATGCTGCTAAGCACTACAACTGTTTATGGAGCAGAAGGGTTTATTGGTAGCCTGCAGGAAACATTTGGCCCTAAGATGGAAGGAGAAAAAGGTAGAGTGCCTTTAGTAACTTATATAAGTGAAGGTGGAGTTATGGTAGGGCAGTTTTGGTATGATTCTAACTTGTTTGATAATAATACAAAATTTACTTCAGTGTTATTAGCTTCGCCGAGTACAGGGATTTTAACCTCTTTTAATCAATTTAGAGATTAT
>JBNJFD010000053.1:0-12164 GCA_051746525.1 Bacillota bacterium
TACCTTTACGAGCAGTAATCATTTTTTTATCCTGTAAATCATAAATCAAAATATAATCTAATCTATGAGTTTGATTGTCAAATTCTTTAATGTGAAAATACCTATTTTGCTCTCCTTTAAAAAAAACATCTGTTTCTAGATGGGGATTATCACGTTGGTTGACTAAAGTCTCTTTAATCCGTTCATATCTAGTCATAGCCCAGGGGACTAAACCTTCATTTAAAAAATAAGTAACTCCACTCATTAACAACCCTAAAATCAATAATGGTACTAAAAGCCGAGCAAAGGTAATGCCTCCCATCCGCAGAGCTGTATATTCACTGTCTTTAACTAACCTACTTAAAGCCAATAAAGTTGAGAATAAAACTGCCATAGACAAAGTTTCTACTACAAAAGAAGGCAATTTATAAACTAATAATTTAGCAACTGTCACTACAGGCACTTTTTTAATAATAATAAAATCCGTTAATTGGAATAAAAAAGTACTGATCATAATCACAGTTAAAGCAAATAGTACAATAAAAAATGGTTTGATAAACTCTAGGGCCAAATATTTATCTATTATCTTCATTTTTTCTACTCTCCTTCGCTTTAAGAGCCTAAAAATAGTTCAGAAATTCTTCTTTAATTAGTAAAGTAGTTCCTACTACAGCAAATGTGATATTAGGCAGCCAAGCAGCTACTACAGGATTCAGCATCTCATTTCCTCCTAGAGAACGACAAATAGACATAAAAATATAATAACATAATATAATCACAATACTTGCTATAATCCCAAATATTTTGCCTTTATCAGATTTAATACTTAATGGAGCACCAATTAAAACAAAAATCAAACTTGCAAAAGGGGTGGCTAACTTACGATGGTAATCTACTACTAAAGAATCAACATTTAAACCGCTTTTCTTAAAAGTTTTAATATCTTTTTTTAATTCCTGGCGGCTCATTTCAGCTGTTGTTTTCTGTTCTCCATAAAAATCATCTAATTCCTTATTAACATTAATCTCAAAATCTTTAAAACCAGATTGGTAGACTACTTTCCCCTGCTGGTTAAACTTTTGTACTTTACCATTTTGTAAATGCCATACCTTATTCTTAAAATAGCCACGTTGGGCTGTTATCAGCCGTGGATATTTTTTTTCTTCTTCTAATTCATAAACAATTATATCTTTTAATATTCCCCGCTCTCGATCAATCTGATTAATATATAAATAACGGTTTTCTACTCCCTTAAAAAAAACCCCCTCCTGCAGCGTAGGAATACCATCCTGTAAAATAATGCGCCGCATTATATTTTCAGAGCGATGATTAGTCCAGGGAACTACCTGCTCATTAATAAAATAAGTCCCCCCACTAATTACAATGGCTAGGATTAAAAAAGGCAGCATAATTCGGTGCAGACCTATTCCACCCATCCGCAGAGCAGTAAACTCATTATTTTTAACTAACTCTGTTAAAGATAAAATCGTAGAAAATAAAACGCCTACACCAAAACTATTAACCATTACCTCAGGTAGTTTATAAATTAATAGTTTTAAAACTTTAACAGTTGCTACTTGTTTAACAATAATTAAATCCATCATCTCAAACAAAGTACTACTAATGGTGATAATTGTAATTACAAAAATAGAAAACAAAAAAGGTTTTAAAAATTCCCATAGTAAATAGCGATCCATTAAACTTGGTTTTACTCGCAAGGCTTGTCCCCCTTTAATCAGTACTGCCTACACTATTAAGCCCTTAAATACATCTCTTAAAAGCAGCACTATATAAATTATAACTTATTATCCCAAAAAATTCCATAAAATATTGGAATTTTTTTAGTTGGATAATTTATTTTAATCCTTTCTTAATGACGAAAAAACCTTTAACCAGACTGGTTAAAGGTTTTTATAGATTAAAATTTGTTTTTAAAGTTTAGTCCTAAAGTAAATTCAGAATCATCAAAAAGATCAACAACACCTAAATCGGCACTAATATTTTGATTAAATCTTAACTTAGTACCTAAATTGAATCCTTCATTATATTCAGCTATCACAGTAGTTACAGGCATCTTTAGATCTTTATTATCAGTAGAAATAGTTACTGGATTTAATACTTTGCTAACTCCTAAAAACCCTTCATTATCCCCGCCATCATAATTAAACAAACCTGCATGAGCTCTAATCCCAGAAATAGAAGTAGTTTTACTAGCAGTAATATAATAATTACGATCAAAAACTCCCACTGCTACAGCAGGTTGAAAATCTTCCTGCTCTGCTACTAATTTAACCTTTATTGTTGGATAAACATCTACATCATCATCTAGCCCTTGAGTCCAATCTAAATTAGTTCCTAACTGTACATTCTCATTAAATCCATAATTAAAAACTAATAAGTCCCGCTCATCTAATAACTGATAACTCGCATTTAAATTTTGCTGCTCTAAAATATCCGCTGTAGGGATAGTTAATAAGCTATTATCTCCAAAAGTATTAGCTTCTAAAACAGGAGAAAAACTAAAACAAATAATTAGGGCTATCATTATAATTCCTTTTTTCATTATTACTCCTCCTCAATTAATTCTTCTTCTAAAGCAGAAATCTTATTTTCTAACTTTCTAATCCTTTTTACCATCTGCGGCAATTTCTTGCGCGCCGCTTTAATTCTTCTTTCCTGACGATGGTCACGAGCAGGATAACCAGAGATGAAAGAATCAGCATCAATATCATGGGTAATCACACTATTAGCAGCTAAGGTCGTATTTTCACCTACAGTAACATGACCTACTACACCACCTTTACCTGCTAATGTTACTTTTTTACCAATTTTAGCACTACCTGCAATTCCTACTTGAGCAATGATTAAACATTCAGGGCCAATTTCAACATTATGAGCAATATGAACTAAATTATCTATTTTAGTACTACGACCTACTACAGTTGAGCCTGTAGCGCCTCGATCAATAGTCACATTAGCTCCTATTTCTACTTGATCCTCCACTACTACATTACCAAATTGAGGTACTTTAACATAACCTCCTTGCTCCTCTTCAAAACCAAAACCTTCAGAACCAATTACAGCTCCTGAATTAATTTCTACTTCAACACCAATTTGGCAGTCATGCTCTACCACTACATTAGGATATAAAATGCTGTCCTGCCCTACTTGTACATTTTTCCCAATATAAACCCCAGGGGCTAAAATAGTTCTATCCCCAATTTCAGCTCCTGCTTCTACTATCACTCCAGGATGAATAGATACCTCTGCTCCTACTTCTGCTTCATCAGAAATAACAGCATGCTCACTAATTTTAAAGTTCTGATACTGTTGAGACATAAATTTATTAGCAATCTTAGAAAAAGCTAAGCGAGGATTATCAACTATTACAGCAGGCTTTTTTAAATCCTCCTCTATTAGCTCCTCTGTTAATAATACTGCTGCCGCATTATCTAAAGCTAGCTGCAGATATTCTTCACTCTGAGCAAAAGTAAGCTCATCTTCGGAGGCATTGTCTGCTCCACCTACTCCATTAATTTTTATGTTAGTTCCAATTAATTTACCACTTACTAATTCTGCTAATTCTTTTAGTCTATAGCCCATATTTTTCCTCCTTATGTAACACAGGAGAAATTTCTCCTGTAATTTCTATATTAGATTTTAGTCTTTGCTAGAGTTCTTTTAATACTTCTGCTGTAATATCTTCACCGCCATAGCGGACTTCATCTTTATTTAGCACTACATCATAGCCTTGCTCTTCTGCTATAGTTTTAACAGTTTTAGCAATGTCTTCTCTAAACTTTTCTTTTAACTGCTGACGAAAATCATTAATCTGTTGATAAATTTCCTGATGTTTGGCTGCTTTTTCTTGCGTTGATAAAGCTTCTAAATCAACCTCATACTCAGCTTTTAATTCTTCTACTTTTTCGTCAAGCTGCTGTTGATAATCTTGAGCCTGTTCACTTTGGCTCCATAATTGGCTTTGATCTACTACAGCTATCTTAACGTTTTCTAGTTTAGTTTGTGGTTCTTGAGTGCAGCCGCTGAGCACACTAGCTAAAGTTATTATGATGATGATTATAAAAAAATATTTTTTCAACCTATTCCCCCCTAGTTTCTAGAGCTTCTATTACTTCTTCAGTAAAATCCTCTGTTTTTAAATCATTATGCGCATCAGTTAGCATTACTGCAACTTCTTGTCTAGCTCCTAACTGCTGCACTTCTCTTTTAACATCTTCTTCTCTTTGTTGTAATAACTTCTCTTTTTGCTGTTGTAATTCTTTAATGTTTTGTTCTAAACTATTAATCTTATTTTTTACTTTTGTTAGCAAATTATTCTCAGCTGAATTTAAATCATCTTCTCTTTTAGAATCAATATCCTTTTTTTTCTGCTGCAGTTCTTGGTTTAACTGCTGATTTAGGTTTTCTACTTTTTTTTCTAATTGCTGCTTTAATTTATCTCGTTTATTTTGATAATCCTCTTTTGCTTCCTGTTCTAGCTGTTGTTGATAAGCAGTTAACTTCTCTTTTAGCTCACTTTCTTTAGTTTTAATTATTTCTTTCATTTGTTCATGTTCCTGCTGTTGATAAGCAGTTAATTTATCTTCTCTCTCTGTTTGCAATTTTTTTAACTGCTGCTGATATTCTGCTCTTTTTTCTTCAGATAAACTTTCCAAACCTAATTTTAATTTAATATTTAATATCTCTGAGTTATACTTTTGATTCAATTCTTCTTTGTGCTTGTCTATTTTAGATTCAGATTTTTCTCTCTTGTTTTCTATTTCTGCTTGAATTTGCTTAGTTAATTTTTTCTTTTTAGCTGTTATCTGTTCTGTTAATTGTTGATTTAATTGTTCTTGATACTCCTGCAATTGTTGTTCTATTTCCTGCTGCTGAGTTTCTATTTGCTGTTGATAACTACTGCGGATTGTTTCCAACTTTAGATCTAGCTGTTGTTTAAGAATATTTAGTTGTTCGTCAGTATTCTCCGTTAATTGGGCTAAATTATTTCTTTCATTTTTTAAATTCAATTTATAATTAGTAATCTGCTGTTCTAAATCTTGGATTTGATTAGTTAAAGGATGACTAGCTTTAACTTCTTTTAAATCAACGACTCCTACCTCATTTGAATCAGTAGTTCTATCCTGCCCTGAATTAACTTTAAAGTCAGCATTACTATAATGACTAACAGCAACAATAGAAATTAAAAATATAACTAATATAATCCTAACTAATCTATTCTCTAACATCATTTCACCTGCCTTTTAATCTAATCTCAATTTATATTGTTAATAACTAGTTATTAGGTTCAGTTTCATCTTCAGCAGTTGCTGTTTTAGAATCTGAAATTTCTTCTAATACAGCAGGTGTTAAATTATAGCCACCATAAATTACAGCTGATTTATCTAATACTACTGCAACATCCTGCTCCTCAGCAACTTCGCTTATTTTCTGATTTATATCATCCACAACTCCTGCAATCAATTCCTGCTCTTGTTGATTAAGTTGAGTTTGATATTGCTGCAGTAATTCTTGTCTTTCTTCTTTGTCCATGGTCTTTCCTTTACTTTCTAGCTCTTTTTTTAATTTTTTAGCCTGTTTTTCTAATTCTCCCTCTGATAATTCCTTCTGAGGATGTCCTTGAAATAACTGCTGCATATTTACATAAGCAACCTGCTTTTTTAAATTATGCTCTTTATTTTTATCATCTGCTTTAATTGGATTGGTTATAATTAATGCCACACTAAGCAGTAACAACCCTGCAAAAAATAGCCCTTTTTTCATCTTGAGAGCCCCTTTCTAAAATTTATTTCCTAAACTAATACTAAAGTCAGATTTTTCTTCTAACTTACCTTCTGGCGCATAGCCATAATCTAATCCTAACTGCCCCACAGGAGTATTAAATCTAAACCCTAAGCCTACTGAATAATTAAAATCTTCTACATCAAAATCATCTTTTTTAAAAGCATTACCTGCATCTAAAAAAGCAACTCCTGTAATATTATCTAATAATTTTGCTCGATATTCTAAATTGAAAAGCATTAAAGAATCACCTATAAAGCCATTCTCCTCTGGAATATAATCTTCTGTACCATCACCAGTAGTATCTTGAGACTTATAATAGTCTTGATTATAACCTCTAACTGCATCTAAAGCTGATAAATAATATCGTTCACTGCTCGGTAAATCACCTGCACTTGAAGCTACTTTAAAACGAGCTGCAATACTATTTTTTTCACCAGAAGCAAAATATTCCCGCCAATCTAATTTATATTTAGAATAATCTGTTGTTCCCCAGAAACCGGATTTTTTAACAGATATTTCTTGTCTGCCGCCTGAACGAGGATTTAAGAAATCATCTTTTGTATCACGAATACTCCTAAAGGTTAAGCTGGTTGTATTATCCGAACTATCTTCTCCATCAGGATTATTTTCTTTTAAAGTACTATAATCAAACTCTAAATATCCTTGAATATCATCAGTTAGAGGACGCCCTAAAGTCACACTTCCTCCCTCTCTGCTGACATCTACATCGTCTTCTGTAGTCTCATTTCTATCATATAAATTAAAATCTAAACTAGTCTTTGTTCCTAAAGTCCAAGGCTCATAAAACCCAATCTCAAAATTGTTTTTTTCTCCTCCAAATTCCCAATTAAGATTAACCCTTTGCCCTCGACCGCCTAAATTATCCTTTTTAATATTAATCATGCCTGTGAATTTGGATGTAGAACTATAACCAATTCCAATATTAAAGTTGCCTGTTTGTTGTTCATCAACTTCTATATTCACATTAGCTAACTGCGAATTATTTACCCGTTCCAAATTAGGGGTAACATTTTTAAAATATCCCAAACGATAAATATTGGAAATATCTTCACGCAGCTTTTTAATATTCAATACATCTCCTGCTCCAGTAGTCATCTCTCTAGTAATCACATATTCTTTAGTTTTTTCATTGCCTGTGATGTTAATTTGCTTAACATAACCTTCATTCACTGTTAACTGCAATTGATGATTGTTTTTTATTGTAACATCAGTTACACTAGCTAAAATATAGCCTTGTTCTTCATAATATTCATTAACTTTCTTAATCCCTGCATCAAGTTGGTTGACATTTAAAACCTGGGGTGTGTTTATACTTAAGATTTCTTTAACCTCAGAATTAGATAGCTGATTATTCCCCCGCACCTTAATTTCTTTTATTTCTGGGTTCTCTACTACCTCAAAAATAAGTTTTACCCCTGATTCTTGATTATCAAACAGAACTTGTACATCAAAAAAATGACCTAAATCAAAAATAGCTTGTAAGTCTCTTTTTAACTGTTCAGGATCAACTTCTGCCCCTTCTTCAGTTTCAATTTGCTCTAGTATTTGCTGTTCTTTAATTGTTTTATTACCTTCAATTTCAATAGCAGTAATCTCTGTTCCTGTTAGTTGATTGACTTTATCATTATTAACCTCTTGGTCATTATTAATCTCTTGACTTTGAGCTGCTACAATAGCAATATTTAATAATATTAATATAATTGCAAAACTAACTATTATAAGCTTCTTCTTCATCTTGAGTCCTCCTTTATTATTCAAATGGAATAGAAGCTTCTAGTCCTAATTCATATTCTCCTAAATTGTCATAATTGCCTTGAATCAATAAATTATCTAGTCCTTCACTAAAATAATACTCAAAGCCAATTGCTTTAGTTTCTTCTAAAAAAGAATGGTTATATTTCAACATAAAATCTTTAAAAATAAATTTGCCAACTTCAAGTTCAATATTATCACTAGCTTCTAAAGGAGATTTAATCCTAACTTGGTCTAAGTCTAATGACTTTTCAAAAGACCTTTCTACTTTATAAATAACTTCTGTTTTAATCCCTTCACCAATCACCCTTCTTAATTCTGCGGTTAATGCTTCTTCGTAATCCTTATCTATTAAATTACCGATCCCACCCTGACCAGTTAATAAAGATATAATCTCTTCTTCAGTAAGATTAGAATCAGAATCTAACTGATAATTAAGCTGATTAGCTGGCCCAGTTAATCCTAAATAAATAGTGTGATATGGTCTAGCAGTATTGCTTTCATCTTCAGCAATAGCACTATCATATATTTCAGTCTCAGCTTCAATTTCTAAAGTTGGAATATAATCATACTGCTGAAACACAGCGCGACCCTCTTCCATTTCAAACTCTGTATTATAATAAGTGAATCTCCCTGTATTAGAATTCAATTGACCTCTAAGCACAATCTCATCTTCAACAGTTATTAAATCTAATTCACCACGCTGCACTAAGATATATATCTGGTCATTAACTACTCTCACGTTATCCTCTGGTGTAATTGTTAAATCAAGCTGTGGCTTTATTTCTGCACCTGAATCATCTTTGCTCTTGCCAGTACTAAACTTAGGCCAATCTACTGGTAACTCAAATTCCGTATCATAGGCTTGAATTGTTCCTGCAAATTTTGGTTTTAGTCTAGTACCTGTGATTGTAATATCTAAATCATTGATTCCCTGCCAAGAACCGTGCTCAAATGCTATCTCATCACCTTGTAATTGTAAATCATATTGAGCAATGTTTAAACCATCTAAGGTTATTTCCCCACTGCCGGAAAAGTTTCCTGAACCATAATACCCTGTTAACTCCGGTATCAATAATTGATTATTATTAAATTCAACTTTCCCATTTAAATTACTAATCTTGCGGTCTAAAATAGGATAAGAAAAACTACCCGCTATTACTTCAGCAGAACCATTTAAATCAGGATCTTCTAAAGTCCCCTTAACTTCTAAATTAGCATTCCCTGTTCCTGTAGTCTCTTTAATCTCTGGAATAAGCATTGCTAAAATATTTAAACTTCCCTGCTGCATTTCTAAGTTGAAATCAAACTCTTCTTTAGCAGTTAAAGGTATTTGCCCTTCAGCCGTAATGGCCTTTTCCCCTTCTAGCTGCAGATGCTGGTCTAAAATTATTCTCTGTCCACTAACCATCTTAATATCTCCTGTTAAACTCTGATAATCTAAATTATCTATCTGTCCATTTTTTACTTTTAATTCAGCTTCAAAATCGGGTTCAGTTAATTTACCAGTTACTGTACCTGTTAAATTCAAATCTCCTGCTAAATTATAAGGCAGTAAATCAAACTTATTAACAGCCTTAATATCAAATTTATTAGCAGTTAACTTTAAATCAGAATCTTTACGCCACCAGTAATCTCCTGTCACCTCTAATTGCCCTTCTTGGTCATCATCTTCTAATACTGCTTCAATATTAAATTTAGGAGCCTGAAAGTCTCCATTAACCCTAACTTGACCGCTGAATTGATACGCCAGATCTACAGGAGCAGGATAAAATTGCTCTACATAATCTATTGTCCCTTGTTTGGCTGTAATATCAACTTGATTAAACTGCTTTTCCTCTAAATTTAAACTACCATTAAGTTGATAGTGGTCAGTATCAGTTGTAACTGTTAAATCAGTTAAATATAGATTATTATTTCTATAATCTACTCTCCCTTTTAAATCACCAATTAACTTTTGCGCATATTCTAAATTTGCAGCATTAAATTTAGCAGCTGCTTTCGGATTTTCTATAGTTCCATACAGACTACCTTCTACTTCTGTACTCCCCACAAGCTTTTCTAACTTATCAGTAAAGTTAATATCTTCTCCTACTAGAGCAGAGCTATTAAATTCAAAGTTTAAATTCTCTGCTTTTTTATTCCCGGAAAAACTAAGTTGGCTGTCTTGATAATCAATATCACCCTTTTTAATAGTTAACTTATTCTGCGGATGATTATAAGCCAGCTTCAAATTCAAATTATCAAAATCCTGCTTCCCTAAAATAGATCCTTGAGTAACTGTTAGATTACTTTTTAACTGCGGTTTAGAGAATAAAGATTTAAGCTCTGTTTGAGCAGTTACAGCACCTGTTATTTTTAAATCTTGATTAATTAAAGATGTTACTTTTTCTGCTGGCAGATTACTACTATCAATTACTAGTTTTGATTTCTCCTCAGCAAAATTAATTGTTCCTTGGGCTTGACTGGAATATTCAGGAATAGATAGCTCTTTAATTGTAACCTTTTGATTAGTAGCCGTTAGTAGACCTGTTACTGTCCCTAAATTTACAGAGTCATGGTTCACCTGTTCTGCCTTAAAATCAGCAGATAGCTGAGGTTCTTTTATTGTTCCAGTAACTTCTGCTTCTAAATCCAGCCCGCCAGCTAAATCATTTAATTGGTGTACTCCCTTAAGCTCAGTTAATGCTAAATCATTGGTCTGTAAGTCTAAATCTAAATCTCCATTAAGCCCAACTACTCCAGTTATAGAACCTGTTCCTTCAGTCCCTGTAAAACTAGTATCACTAATGAATAATTTGCTATTATTCAACCAGAATTTACTGTTGAATTCTTGAATATCATAGTCTTTAATTAATCCCGATTTCAAATTCATTGTCCCCAATATATTTAATTTATCTTGATTAGTTCCTGTTCCCGAAATAGTACACTCTCCGCTAGTAGAACCAGCTAATTCTAACTCTGCTACAGGTTGATATTTAGTTTGAGCAAGTTCTATATTATTAAAATTAGTATTTATAATATAATTCAATTCTTCAGTAAAGTCTAAAGTCCCATCTGCATTAATCCTGCCTCCATTATAAGTTAAGCTGCTTTGTTCTAAATTTAAAATTTGGTTTTGATAATATAACTCTGCCTTTACATCTTCTACTATTTCATCTTCAATTTGAGCCTGATCTAATGTAACAGTACTTCTCACAGTAGGGCTCATAGCTGTACCTTGAATTTGACCATTTAAATTTGCTTGTCCTTTAATTTTAAGTTTATCTGGCATAAATGCTTTTAAATCCTGCAATTTAAAATCGTCAACCTGATAGCCCAAATTCAACTGCGGCTTTTCCCAACCAAAGATATTACCATTAAGAGTTACTGGATTACCCTGATACTGAGCCGTTAACTCCTCGACTTTAATTCCATATTCATCCACTCCAAAGCTGCCATTAATTTGCTCTAAATCTAACTGCTGATAATTCAAAGTCCCATCTTTTAGTAATAAATCACCATAAAAATTTCTCTGCTTATCTCCTGTTCCTTTAAACTTTATCTCTCCGCTTAAATCTCCAGCAACGTTTAAATCTTGGGGAGATTTAAAATAGCTCCCATTAGTCACCTCTTTAAGCTTTAAAGCAGAAAATTTAACAGTCCCTTGATAATCCTGCCCATCTATAATTGCTTCAGTTCTGATAGCCGTGTCTAAACTATCTAATTTTCCATCTAGGAAAATTCCTGTTTTTTCGCTTAAGTCAATTACTCCATCTAAATTTGTAATTTTTTCCTGATGCTCAGTAGTTGTTATCTTAGCTACACCCTGGTTAATATAAATAGGAAATAAATTATTAATAGTAGCTTGTTGGGCATCTTGATTAGAGGATAGTAAAAAACTATAATTCCACTTGTCATCTTGCTGCACCAAATTAATCTGCGGTTGCTTAAGCTCAATATCTTTAATAATTTCTAGCGGTTGTGAATAATTAAATAATAAATCTATAATACTATAACTAATAGTTAACTCTTGGGCACTAATTAAATTCTTATCCTTTTGGTCTTTAATAACTACATCTTGGGCAACTAAACTAGTAATGCCCCCGATTTCTAACTGCTCTACTTTCAATGTAGTAGCTAATTTGTTTTCTAGTTTGCTAACTATTGAACCTTTAATCTGCAGGAGGAAATTATTTATATTAAAATACACTCCTCCTAACAAAATTAAAATTAGAGCTAACGAAACCATCACTTTTTTGGACTGCAAAAACTTTAACTCCATAATCTATCCCCCAGTTCAGAATATCCAGTTCCTTTTTATGATATTATATTTAGCAATATCTTTCAATAACTATTTTTAGTTATTTGTTGAAATTTGTTCAATATATTACCAAAGAAAAACCTCCCCAAGAGGAGGAAAACATTACTTGTTTTTTTCTGTATCATCTTTTCTTTTGCTTTCCGACTGTTGTTCTTGTGGTATTTTAACAGTAATCTGCTTTCTAACTGCTCCCTGTAACACATAATCAGTACTTACTATTTCTTCAGCTAAATTATTATTATGCTCTGCTAAACTTTCTGGTTTTGCAGTAGTTCTTGCTTCGTCTTTTTCCTGCCCTTCCTCG
>JBNJFD010000054.1:0-12069 GCA_051746525.1 Bacillota bacterium
AGAAGAAGCTCCACCTGTTCTAGAAATATCTATCCTATTGAAAGTAGGAGTTCCAGTTGTAGTAACATTTTGATTAATATAACTATGGTCTGCTCCAGTGCTTGAAATATGAGTGTCCCAAACTGTATCTTTTCTTGTTCCATCTATATATAAGCTAGTTCCATAAATTCCAGTAGCATTAATATTTCCACCTATATTTAATTTATGAGTTGCAGAAGGAGTTGCTGAAATTCCTACGTTGTCAGTAACAGAAATTTGATTAAAAGTAACATTAGCTGTTGTTTTAATATCTTGATTAATATAACTATGGTCTGCACCAGTGCTTGAAATATGAGTATCCCAAACTGTGTCTTTTCTAGTCCCAGCTATATATAACGCACTAGTATTAATATCTCCATTGATATTTAATTTATATGAAGTAGAAGGAGCTTGTCCTAAACCTATATTTCCAACAGAACTCATAATTATTCCAGTTCCTACTTGCTCATCTGCTTCAATATTTAAATTTGAACTATCTAAATGAATATTAAATTGACTAGTTCCTTCTTTCATTTCGAATCCAGGACTTGTACTTCCACCCATATCACTAAGTGATAAAGTTCCAAAATTAACACTAGCTGTAGTACGCATATCTTGATTAATCCAAATATGATCTGCTCCACTACTAGTTACATGAGTATAAGCCTCATCCCATAATAAATCTTTTCTAGTAGTTCCAACATAATATCTATTTGCATAAGAATAGTTAGATTTTATATGTCCAATCACTTGTAATGCTTCAGTAGGATTTGTTGTTCCTATTCCAATTCTTCCATCTACACTTAAAACATCATTCCCAGTTACATTAGACCATAAAAGTTTATTAGAACTATTTAAAGAGTTTGCTCCAGTTCCAAAAAAGATTTCTCCTGCTGGTTTATTAAAATGATTAGTTACCGCAAGAGTACCTCCTGATTCAGGTGCTTTTAGAGTAATTAAAGTATTTGGTGGGACTAAATCCATTCCAAATTGCATTTGCTTGCTTGGGTCTGTACTGTCTTTGAAAATTAAATTCTCATCAGCTTCAGAGAACTCCATTGTCATACCACTAATAACCGCACCTTTAGCGTGTAAAACTCCATTTTCATCCACTCTAAAATATGCTCCAGCTTCTGGATTATCTACATCTCCTGCATAAAATACTGCACTTGGGTCATTAGAACGGATACCTTTTGCTGAAGTTCCACTACCACTCTCAAGACCAGATGCTGTAATATTCCATCCAGCAATACTTCCTTTAGTTGCTGTTAAACTACCATCTTGAGTGACTCTAAAGGGAGCATTAGTACGATTCGCATAAGTGTCTCCACCCCAGAATCTAATACTACTATCTAAAGTTCCCTCATCTGTCATACCAGCTTTATTATTTAAAATTGTTGGAGAATTAATAGTAGTTCCACTTATAAAAGTTCCGCCAGTATAAGTTCCATCTAATACTGAGTCGAGAGTTGCTTGTGCCGCTTTTGAAGTAATATCATTATGAAGCGAATCATCTAAATCAGTAACTGTTACTTGCCCAGTTAAATTTATTTTAGAAGCTTGAATCTGAATTTCAGCCGCAGTTTGATTAATCTTAGAAACTAGAGTATCTCCCTCATAGCCTTCTTCTACTAACAAAGTAATTGCATCGGAAGAAATTGTTAATTCTGCTTCTCTAATTCTTCTTTCTGTATCATATTCATCTGGAACAACAGATATTCCTTGTGTTGCTCTCTCATTTCCTGAACTAGATAGTTTTAAAATGAAATAATCGTTATTTCCTGTCACAACTGCCCATTTATTAGAAATCACTAAAGTTGAAGTGGAGCCAGAAGTTGTGATACTTATTCCGGCAGTAGCGCTAGTCAAATCATGCCAATCAGCACCATCTAAAGAATATTGCCAAGGAATACTCGCAAAAGATACATTTTGAGAATATCCAGTTATAGTAATTTGAGTAGGAGTAATTATAAAATTATCTTTTGTTAAGTCTTGTGCATCATTGATTTCTCTCTCTTTTTTAAAGAAAGCATTTTCTGCTACAATATCTACAAGTCTAGCATCTGTTCCAGGTTCTCCTGTTTCCCCTTTTATTTTTGTCCAAGAATAATCTGAATAAATTTCTGATTCTGTTTGAACAGTTTTGTTATAAGCAATACCCATATATTCTTTTCCAGTAGGGTCATCACTCATACCTGTTGTAGGAGAGTTAGCATATTTAATCCAAGTATAAGTTACCTCTCCATCTTCACCTTTTGGTCCTTGAATACCTTGGTCCCCTTCAATCTTAGCCCAAGTATAATCACTTGGAGTATTAGATTCTGTCGGAGTTGTTCTATTGTATGCTAAACCAATGTATTTTTTCCCATCTGGTAAATTAGACATTCCACTTCCAATTTCATCATCAGCATAACGAACCCAAGTATATAATGATTGACCATCTTCCCCTTTCGGTCCTTCAATACCTTCTGGACCTTGAGGTCCTTGTACTAAAGACCAAGAATAATCTGAATAAATTTCTGATTCTGTTTGAGTTGTTTTATTGTAAGCGATACCTAAATATTTTTTTCCAGTAGAATCATCACTCATCCCTGAAGTTGGAGAATCTGCGTATTTTATCCAAGTGTAGGTTGTTTGTCCGTCCTCACCTTTGGGTCCCTCTACTCCTTGGTCACCCTCAACTTTTGACCATGTGTAATCACTTGGAGTATTGGATTCTGTTGGAGTTGTTTTATTATATGCTAAACCAATATATTTTTTATTAGTAGGATAATCACTCATTTCAGTTCCAATATCATCATCAGCATACTTTATCCAAGTATATAATGATTGACCATCTTCTCCTTTTGGTCCTTCTATACCTTGTTCTCCTCGTGGTCCTTCTGGGCCTTGAGGTCCTTCTATTAAAGACCAAGAATAATCATTATAATTTGTTGATTCTGAGGCAACTAATTTATTATAAGCAAGACCCAAGTATTTCTTCCCAGTAGAGTCATCGCTCATACCTGAGGTTGGACTGTCAGCATACTTCACCCAAGTATAAGTTGTTTGTCCATCTTCTCCTTTTGGTCCTTCTACACCTTGGTCACCTTCAACTTTTGACCATGTATAGTCTGCTACATTAGTTGATTCATTTGAAGAAGTTCTATTGTAAGCGATACCAATATATTTTTTACCCGCAGGAAAGTCAGAAAGCCCTGTTCCTTCGTCATCGTCAGCATACTTTATCCAAGTATATAACGATTCTCCATTTTCTCCTTTGGGTCCTTCGACACCTTGCGGTCCTTGAGGTCCTTCAATTAAAGACCATTCATAATCGTCATAATTATTGCTCTCAGATATTGTTGTTTTGTTATAAGCAATACCTAAATATCTTTTCCCATCAGATATATCGCTCATACCTGAGGTTGGACTATCTGCATATTTAATCCAAGTATAGGTAGTTTGTCCATCTTCGCCTTTTGGTCCAACAATACCTTGATCTCCTTCAATTTTTGTCCAAGTATAATCAGTAGGGACTTCAGATTCAATAGAAGAAGCATTGTTATAAGAAATACCAATATAAGATTTTCCATCAGGATCATCTGTAAAACCATTTCCTTGAGCATCATTTGCGTATTTTATCCAAGTATATAGTGATTGCCCATCATCTCCAGGAGGTCCTTCAACACCTTGATCTCCTTGGTCTCCTTTTTCACCTTTAATTCGACTCCAATTATAATCAGCTGGATTAGAACTACTGGTTTGTGTAAAATCAGTATATTGACCAATATATAATCTATTTGTAGAATCACTATGAGAAAAGTTTAATGTTCCTGTACTATTATCAGCATAAGCTATGTGAAGATAAGAAGTCTGCCCGTCTTCTCCTTTTGGTCCTGCGATTCCTTGTTCTCCATCTGCACCTTTTATCAAGGTCCAGTTATAAAGACTTGGATCAGTAGGACTTGCTTGATTTTCATCAACATAAATACCAATATAAATTTTATCAGTTGATTCTGTTAAAGAAAACCCGTCTGTTCCTGTACTATTATTAGCGTAGGCTATATGAGTATAAGTGGAAGTTCCTTCTGGTCCTTGTAAACCTTGCTCCCCTTCTGGTCCTTGAGGTCCTTGAGGTCCTGCTTGAGCGGCACTCCAAGAAATTTCTCTCGGATAAGTGTTTTCTTCTGGATTTCCAATATCAACTGTAACATCAAATTTAATTTTTCCCCAAGGCTCAGGTAAGGAAGTTCCGTTGGGAATATTCCAATTAACTTCTCCATGATAATTATTAGTAGAGCTTGGATTTATTGAAGTTAAAGTTCCAGCGGAAATTGGTTGATCTAATGGACCAACTACTCTTAAGTTAGTAATACTTCCAGGAATTAAAGTCGTCCCTTTAAAAGTATTAATGCTAGTTCCTATATTTACTTCTGTAACAGTATATGAATTACTACTAACAGCAAAAGATTGAGAAGTATTTCCTAGCACGATTAAGTGTGGTAGTTGTTTGGTAACTTCTTCTTCTATTTCACTAACAGCGGCAACAATTTTATCATCCAAAACATTTAACTTAGTTTGAACATTTGTATATTGAATATTTCCTTGTCCGTCATAAATGATATCTCCGTTTTCATCTCGGTCCGCCATTTGAGCTCCATTACTATCAATCATAAATGTTCTTGTTTGATTCCCAATTGTTAATTTACTACCAGCGATTAAGTCACCATAAACTGCTGGAGCAAAAACACCTTTAGGGGTAATAGCCAATGCGGCAGTTTTCCAACCATCTTCAGTAAAAGCAATAACATTGTTAATTGCTCTAATTTGTTCTAAATCATTGTCTTTTGCTGACAATAAAAGTCCTCTATCATCCATCACAACGTTTTGATCAGCACCTGCTAAAATTTTATTTCTAGCGGCGTCTAGGTCTCTATTCCTTATCTCTTCAATTTGGTCAAAATTTTCTTGTCCTTTATCCCAAACATGCTTAGACATATCAACTGCGGTACTAGAAGAAATCGTTTTCTTTAGCATATCAGCTAAGGTCATTAAGTCATTTTTTAAATATTGTTTATTACTAAATTCTAATTGTAAACTTCCATTTTTAATATCATGGCTATATCCTACTAGTCGAACTTGAGCATTGAAATCTAGTCTTTCATGTTCAATAATTCCAGTATCAGCTAAATTTAGTTTTCTCCAATCTTCTTGAAATTCAGCAATTTTTGTAAAATCCGAAACATTTATACTAAATTCAATCGGCGGATAAGCTATTTCTTGCATAACTTTTACAGCTCTTTGCCATAAGTCTTCTTCTGTTTGATACGATTGATTACTCCAAACCTTTTCTTTTGTATAATAATCTAATTCAGCCAATTCATCAGAAGTGAAATTAGTTTCCATGCTGATAGAAAAACGAAAATCTTGGATTAAATCTTTTCTATGTTCAATTTCTGATTTTTTTGTTGCAATTTCACCTTTTTTATTCTCTATCTCTATTTCTTTGGCTTCTAAATCAGCGGTAATCATTTCTAAAGTTCTTTCTGGTTTTACAGTATCTGGAAACTGTATTGCTAAATCTTGTTCAGATTCAAGTTGGTTTAATTGATTTTCTAGTTCACTTAAATCGTTTTCTAAAGTTGTCTTTTGTGAATTTAAAGCTTCTAACTCTAAGAGGTGCTGTTCATATACTCCTTCTTGATCTTGAATTTTTACATCATACGCGTCCAAAGAATCTATTAAACCTTGACTCATATAATCACTATTTTTGTAAAAATTAAAATTTGTTAAAAAGGATTGTCCAGTTGGATTTTTCCCATGAATTGTAATTCCCTGTGAACCAAGAAAATGGACTTTAGTTGCGATATCCTCATGTTTTTCTTCAATTTTTAAACTTTCGATATAGTTTTGATCTGTTAGATAGAAAAACTTATTATCTCCTACATTTTCTAAAGCTCTTACATCAAAAGTTTTATTACTTGTATTAAAAATGAATACACATTCATATGCATCCATTACATCTTCAGTTAGAAAAGTTAAAATTGTTTTTTCATTTATATCAAAAGCTTTATTATCTTTCATTAAAGAAGAATCAATTTCTCCAAGCCTCCAAGAACTTAAAGTTTCTATATAATTTATTACTCCAATGTATCCTTGGTTATCTTCAAATCCATCACTGCCTTCTCGTTCAACTTCAGTACTATCTTCTCCTTCTGGTACATTCGGGTCTAATGGTTTTGAGGGGTCTACATATATCCTTCTAGAAAGCGCATTATATCCCCGAACAATTTTTTTATTTAATTCATGCTCTCTTGAATAACACATTATACTAGTAGAATCATCTCTAGCGGCATTTAAAACAGGATTTGAGATTATAAAATATTTTTCATCTATAATTTCTTCTCCAATTTTTCTTTCCATTAAAATTAAATAATCACCTTTAACCTGTTTCCAGAATTCACTTTCGTGAGAAATCTCAAGTTCTAAAGTGTCTGTTGTTGGGTAAGCCGCATTATATTTTTCATTCTTTAAAAAATCTGATGATAGAATTAATAATGGAGTTTGGTCTGGTTTGCAAAGTGTGTAAGTATATTCATATCGCAAATCAAAATCAATTTTGTGTAGCATTTTTTCACCTCCTTAGATATAAATTGGGAATTTTCTCTCCAATTTAAAAATACTGTTTGTTTCTAATAATATCTGATTGTCTCCCGGTACTATTCTAAACCAATTTCGATTAAAATTTCCTAGTCTATAGTTTGGTGTAGAAGAAATTAATTGTCGAGTACCATTTCTAATTTGTAAAACTTCATATTGACTTAATTCAGTTATCTCTGTAGTCCTAGCTGGATCATCAGTTAGATTTGTTATTTTTATTTGATTTTCCGTACCTTGTAATTCAAATTCTATTGTAGGATAAAAAACTCCCATTTTATTTGTTGGATTATTAATAGTAATTTCATTAAAGCCAGTAGCTGTGAATTGATATTCTGGTAATTCAAACCAAGCATGTGCTGCGTCAGTTCTGAAATTTAATTCTAGCCCTATTGGTTCGTTTCCTAACATGACCTTATTAATTCCACCTGTTACAATTACATAGTACACGATATTCTCATAGTCGTCACTTTGAAATTTTTTGTATCTATCTTTTATTAACCAACCTAATAGTTGTTGCATTTTAGTAGGAGAAATCACTTCATTAGCCATGATAGTAAGAGAAAAAGAAATTGGTTCATTTTCAACATATTGAAATAATGGGACATCTTTTCTTGGCATTTGAATTTCTTGAATTTTTTGTGAAGTTCCTGTAGGTTGGGTTTGTGTCCCGGAATTAAAATCTCCTATAAAAACTCCCATATCATCACTATGAACTCCATCAAAAGTGAATCCTAAATTTGTAAACATTTGAACACCTCCTATAAAGAGGGAAAAGACCTAATGAGGTCTAATCCCTGCTCCTCTTAATCCTAATTGATTATTAATTTCTCTAGCTACTTGTTTAGTCAATCCTTGTAAATCTTTAACTGTATCTTTATCTAGATTTCCTTTCACATGGAACATTTCTTTAATGATTATTGGTGGTAGAGAAGGGACACTTGCTCTTCCTCTATTTCTATTAATATCTGGCATAAACTCCTTAATATAATTTGCTTTTCCATTTAAAATAGCAAAAAGCTTATTTAATTGAGGGGTATTGAAAACTGCTTCAGGTCTGCTTGGAGTACCGTGTAAACTAGCTGGCCCAGTAAAATCGACGACTCCTCCACTATCAAAAGCCTCATAGGTAAATCCTCCTCCAGGAGCAACAATACTAGGTCTTCCAGAATGTCCGCCATCATGTTTTTGTATTTCTTTAAGACTATCAACGACGTCTTTTGCCGCCGAGTTTATTCTACCTAAAGATTTGACCATGCTATTGGCAGAACCAGAAACTCCAGAAGCGGCATCTTTTGCAGCACTTCTTACCTGTTTGAATCTTGTAGTCGTAGTATTCGCAGTGGTGTTAAGGTTGTTTACTTTACCTTTTGCTCTATTTAAAGAACCCTCCAACTTACCATTAGAATTTACCATATCAATAACACCACGAGAATATTTATTTTTAAATCCAGCATAAACACTCTCTAAACTTCTAATATTCTGGCTTGAACCACTTTCTAAATCTTGAAAAGCAACTTTAGCATTTGCGATTTCTGCAATAAATTCAGATTTTGTTTTTTCTCCTAAAATAGACATTCCTGTACCATATTTATTTTCAAATTCAATATAAGCTTCTTCTAAAGTCTGTAATTCTCCATTAATTCCCTCAATCATTCCTGTTGCAATAGCTTCTGCCGACTCAGCATACAATCTATCAGCTTCAAGTTCTTTATCGAGTTCAGCTTCTTTCTCCTCAACTCTATCTCTTTCTTGCTCCACTGCTTCATTATAAGCTTCTCTTCTTAGAGTTCGACTTCTTTCTATTTTTAATTCTTCTATTTGGTTTTCGATTTCAGCAATTTCCTCTTGAATTCTTCTTCTCTCGTTTGCCGCCCATTGAGAATCATCTAGAGAAAGTAAGAGTAGTTGCTTTTCTAATTCACTAGACTCTGATTGCATATTTTCAAGGTCTTTGTAATAATCTTCTTCTGCAAATTCATCATCGAGAAGTTTCAATTTACCATTTACATATTTTTCATATTCAGAAAGTTGATCTCGTAGAGCTTGTTTCTCTAGCTCCACTCTTTTCTTAATAATCTCAATGACTTTATTTTCAACAGATTCGATAGAACGAAGCCTGTCTTGTTGAACATCTTGAAATTCTCGTCTATATTGAACAAGCTGACTTTCTATTCTTTCTTGTTGTTGATACATTGCTTCACTTTTTGCCATATATTCATCAACAGAAATTTTTCCTGCATCATATTCAGCATTTAAATCAGTAATCGCTTCATGAACTTTTATTAAATCTTGTTCTAACAATTCGTTTATTTCTAAAAGAATTTTTTCTTGGTCGATGAATGGATTGATATCTGCTGTAGACAAAGAATGTTGCAATCTTTCAATCGCTTGAGTGGTAACTGCAAATTGATTATTAAATTTATCAGTTTCCATTTGTCTCAAAGTCTGATTAAGATTTAAGATTTCCTGCTGAGTTGATTGAGCCGCATCAGCCCATTTATCATAATTTTGAATTGCTTCATAAATTCCTTCAGCGTATTCTCCATAAATCCCACTAGTAACCTGCAATAAAGCTTGGTCGACAGAGCCAGACTTTATCATAGAGCGAAGTTCTTTGGGGATATAAGCAAAAGCTTCTTTTGCTAATTGATTATATTGTTGTAATCCTTGCTCTAAGGCTCCTAATCTATTTTCTTCTGCGTCAATAATTGAATCCATAATAAAACCTTTTTCAAAAGGATCCATTGTGTTGGATAGTAAAGGTCCTAATAGAGAAATTCTATCAGAAAGCTTTTTTAATTTTCTCTCAACTAAATCAATCTCTTGAGAGAACTCTTTAAAAGAATCTTTAGCGGATTTTCCTCCACCTCCGCCTTTTCCTCCAGTTCTTTCTCCTAGGTCAGTAATTCCTTTCCCAGCTTTATCTAAAATTCCATTTAAGACTTCTAAACTAGCAGAAGAATCTTCATATTGAGCATTTGCTTCACGAAGACTTTTCTCTGCAGCCTTTATAGCAGATTCGTTTTCCTCGTAAGCTGCATTCGATTCTCTTAGGTTTCCAGCTAATCCTATTTGAGCATCGCTTTCATAAGTTACTCCATTATTAGTTACACTCTGTTGCCTAGCTACTCCAGCTAGATCTCTCAAAGCTTGTATATGAGCATACATAGCTTCTCTTTCTGCTTTCAACGCTTCTAATCTTGTTTTGGTTCCTTGTATTGTAACTTCTGTTTTTGAGCGCTCTGCTTCAAGAGTTGTTATTAACTCATCAATTCGGCCTTTTTTAACTTCTTCAAGCATATCTGCTTCAAAATAATAACCTTCAGCATTGCTTTTAATATGCTCTCTTAACTCTGGATATAAATTTACCAATTCCATCATTTGACTAGCATTTAAAGCTTGACCTTCAGCTAACTGACGTGCTACAGAATCTAATTTTTCACTATCAGAAATTAATTGTTCTGTTTGAGACCAAGCATCTTTTACAGAATCACTAAAAGTATTCACTTGAGCTGTCATTAAAGAAATAGGGTCAGTGTCAATTGTCATATCTTCAAAAATTCCCATTAAACCTCCTAATTCTGGGTGTTTTTGAATTAATTTTTCTAACTCTATTCTAAGTTTTTCTATTCTTGTTTCATATCCTGCTACTTTTGTTGGGTCAAAATTTTGATTCATTAATTGTATTTTTTTAGAAAAACTTTCAATTCCTGAATTCTTCATCAAATCAGTAATATTAGTCAATTCCTGATTCATAATTTTCCATTTTTCTTCTTTAGTATCTGCATTAGCAATTTTTTCTAAAACATCTTCAGATTGAGCAAAGTTTCTTACCATTTTTTCAATTAAAGGAGTAGAGTTTGTTAGTTCTTGATTAACTACTAACCAAGCGTCAGAGATAGAATTGACTGAGTTTAATATTTGTTCATTCTCTGCTCTTTTTGCCTTTAAATTCTCAATCATTTCTTCACTAGCGGAATTTCCTTCTCCAATTAATTTCAGTTCTGCTAATTGTGCCTCAAGAGCTTCTTTATTATTTGCTCTTCTTCTTCCTGCGGATTTAATCTGTATTTCTAGAAACTCTATTTGTTCTTTTAAATTTCCACCTTGTAGCTCATAAATTTTTTCTAATTCTTGAGCTTTTTTAATTTTTTCTTGCTCTAGCTCTAGACTTTCTTCACTATGAAGACTTCCAGTAGCAACATCGAGAACATTTCCAGCATCTTCTTCTAAAAAGGTTTTAGCTTTTTCTATTCTCATCTCTTTTATTGCTTCAGTTACTTTTCCATAGTTTTCACCTAGATCGACAATTTTATTTCCATATTTATCTACTTCAACGACTAATTCTGGAAAAAGTCTAGCTAATTCATCAGAAATTCTTGAAAATTCAGATTGTTCAGAGGTAGATAATTCGGCTTTTTCAGATAATTCTTTATATCTGTTAATTAATTGTTCTGATTCTGCTTCAAGTTGAATAGTTGAATTTTGGGCTTCCTTGTAAGCTGAAACTGCTTCTCTTGCTGTTTCAATTTGTTTTTGCCAAGCTTCTTCTTGTTTTTTTGATGCTACTGTTAAAGCTGCTACAGCTCCTGTCACTGCAACTATTCCTATAGTTAACCAACCTAAAGGAGTCGTAGCAAATGCTAAAAGAAATGCCCCCAAAGCTTTAGTCGCACTAACTATTGAAAAACCTAATGCTTTAAAAGAAGCACCTAAAGTAAGATTCGCAGAAGTTGATAAAGCTGAAGCTGTAGCATTCGCGCCTAAAGCTGCAGTTTTTGTTACTAAAGAAGAGGTAGCTCTTGTTAAAAAGGCTGTCAAACCACCTATTGCTTTCGGTAGGGTAATCCCTAAAACTACAGCCAAAGCAGCTCCAGCTATTCTGACTAAACCAATTTTATTAACTATCTTTAAAAGAACTTCAGTTAATTTATAGTATTTAATAAGGGCTTCACTTGAAATTGTATCTATCCACATTTCTTCTAATGCTACACGTGCCGCTTGAGCATTCTTTTCAACACTTGTTAAAGCGGTTTCAAATCCTTCGTCTAAGACTCCAGCAGAAGCATGTAAATCTCCAAGAGTACCTTCAATAGTATCGAAACTACTCATTATAGCAAAGAATCTTGATTGCATACGAACACCGGCATTAACTGTTGCTAGGTAAGATTTAGTATTCTTATCTAAAGTGTCCCAGATTCCAGCTAAATCTCCAAGTAAGTCATAAGCATTTCTAATTTGACCATTTTGGTCAGTAAAAGTAATTCCCACTGATTCATAAGCTTTTTGTACTTTATTTAGTTCCTCATTCATTTCTCCAGTCTCACTATTAATAGCATTAAAACGTGCTAAAATAGTCTTTAAAGATGTACCAATTTGACTAGGACCTTCCTGAGTTGTTTGAATCAT
>JBNJFD010000055.1:0-12056 GCA_051746525.1 Bacillota bacterium
ACTTCTTGATTGTTATAGTCTTCTGCTAAATACTGCGCTTCTGCTATGCCCTCTTGGGCTTTGCGAGTGAAATTATCCATTTTCATTTTTTACCCCTCCCTCTTGTAAGTTCGATTAGATCTCTTATACTCACTCATTCTTTGCATTTTAATCAAGTCACAATAATACACTACAACATTAGCATTATATAAGATAATATTCAATTTATTAGTTTGAAATACAGATTAGATAAATTAATATTATTAGCACTCGAATGATTCGAGTGCTAATAATATTATAAAATAAAATCATAATTTTGTCAATAGTTTCTAAAAAAGTCCCAAGATTAAAATCATCTCGAGACTAATATAAAATAAATTTAATTTACCATAATCGGTTTCAAATTTAGTAACTAATGTCTCCATCTGCTTGCCAAAAACCATATGAAAAACTCTAGTGCTATCAAACAATAACCTCGGTATAACCTCATCTACCTTATCTACCATCTTTAGCTTCATATTCTTACCTAAGTCACCGAGGCTATCTGCTACTGAATCTTTGACAGCCCTGACTGTCCTAGAACTGGTTACTGCCTTACCTACTTCTACTATACCTACTGCACTACGTGCCGCATTAATATAATCTCCTTCGCCTACTTCACTTTTAGCAGCTTTAAAACCACTATAGGCTCCAAAACCAAGTAATGCTCCTTTGGCTCCTTTAGCAGCAGCTTTAATTTTATCACCATGTTTTGCTGCCAACTTAGCAACATCTGCTGCTTTATCTGTTTTGGCAATAGCTTTAGCCGCTTTCGCTCCATATTTAGATACTTTACCTGCTTTTGTCCCTAATTTTCCTGCTGCAGACAGTTGTCCTATACCTGGTACTGCTGCTACCAATGACAATCCAGCTTCAGCATAATTACCCCGAGCTGCTGCTATACCTGCATTAGCCAAATCAGCTACTGCCCCAACTGCTGGTATCATCCCTGCTATATCAAGTCCTAATTGAATTGAATCCACAACTGTACTATGCTTATTTAAGAAACTTCTACATTTACCGAACAAGCCTTTTTCTTTCTTGGGCTTTTTATTTGCAATTTCTGAACTGTCTGCAAAAGAACCTTCCTGACTAGCAGAAGGGAACATAAAAACACTTCTGTCATATGAAGCTCTAATTGCATTGTATCTAGAGTAATACTATGTTTATTTGACTTCGAATTTAATTAATTATTTAAAAATATCCTCTGCTATTAAAAAAATAGCAGAGGATATTTTCTGACCTGATTTTAATATAAATTAATTGGTTAGAAATTGTACTTATTTTAACTTTCTCTTTAAACTACGACTTTCTAAATCTGCCAATCTCACTGAATGGGTAATTTGCTTTCATCATTTATTAAACTCATTACAATTTCATAACTGCTTTTTAAATCTATATAATTGCCACATGAAACAAATATTGGTTTAACATCTTTTGATGTCCTTACCGCCCTTCCATAAATAACTCCATTTATAACTATATCAGTAAAGGAGCCTCTTTTATTTTTAGGCATTTTAAACTCTACATCATTTATTTTTAGATAACTTTTAGCTACTCCTATAGTGGGTTTATCTAAGAAAAAAGATGCATGAGTAGCTAATCCCATATGATTAAAATGCAGATATCCATTCCCATCGAACATAAATAAATCTGGTTCTAAATTCAATTTTTTTGTTGCTTCAATTATCAATGGTAATTCTCTGAAAGCTAAATATCCAGCCATATATGGCGTAGTTATTTTTCCATAACTATATACCTTTTCAACTACCTCTTTTGTCTTATAATCGATAACTATAATACTAGCAACACCATAAGTTTCTCCTTTTTCCTTCCAATATGACAAATCTACTCCTGCACAATACTTAATTTCTTCTTCTTCAAAATAATTCTTTAATTCAATACTTGCCATTAATTTATTTTGAATACCTTCTAATCCTTCTTCTAAATTAAAATCGTGTATCTTTTTTACTTTCAATTTAATCTCTCCATAAAGTACCATCCCTTTTATCTTAAAATATTAATTTTTCTCCCTATTTTTTATATGTTCTAACTCAAAATCTGTTGGTCCTTTTTTTTCATCTATTAATTCCCCATCTCTATTATATTTTCTATACTTTGTACAGATACCCAATCTATACTCTCTTTCTTCAATAAGTATACCTTCTTCACTCCATTTCTTGTATTCTCCATCTGCAATACCATCTTTTTTATTAATTATTCTCTTTATATTTCCATTTAAATAGAAATCTACCTCTATTCCACTTACATATCCATCTTTATAAAAACCATATCCACTAATCTGATTTTCACTAACACTTTCATAAACTAATCCCGTATAACCTTTTTCAGACTCTGGATCAATTAATTTTTCTGTAAACATTTCTGTTTCTAAATTTTCATACTCAATACCATTTTCTATTACATATTCCATCTCTAAAATTTTATTTTCCATTGAGTAAATCCTCCAATCTAGGTTCCATTGTCTCTTCAATTTTTAACATTTCTGCATTAATGGTTGCTCCATTAGTAATATACTGGCAATGTAAACACCGTGGCATAGCCATTCCTGTTTCTGGCATCGACTTATAAGTTTTTAAATTTTGAACAGAAATATAATTATTACTTATATTTATATTTTTTAATTTATCATACTGGTCATTTAATATTTCCTGTGTGACATCTCCATCAATATCATTAGAAATTTTAAATTCATCAATCAATGCAGAATTTAATGCATTACATTCTGCATGAGTTCCAGGACCAAGAGTTTTTTTATATGAATTCAAAACATTTTCAGGCATATTTTTTATTCTATCAGAAACCGCAGGATGTATTACTTCAGGTAATAACCCATCTTGATTATTAATCTCAAAATAACTTTTTTCTGTATTACTATTATACACACCTGCAACAGCTGGTCCTGTGCTTTTTCTAGTAACATCTAAATTATATTTATCATGAATTTTATCTAAATATTCATTTACTTTTTCTGTGAGTTTATTATCTAATTTATTAAATATCTCTTCCTCAACATCTAATTCCTTACTTCCTCCTCCACTTGATCCATCAGCTTCGATTTTACTAACTGAAGCGTCACTCATCCCTTTATGCTGCTTACCACTAACTACATGCGTTTGCCCCGCACTATCACTAACAACCCTCGGTATAGCCTCATCTACCTTATCCATCATCTTAAGCTTCATATTCTTGCCTAAGTCACCGAGGCTCTCTCCTACTGAATCTTTAACAGCCTTGACTGTCCTAGAACTAGTGACTGCTCTCCCCACTTCTACTATACCTACTGCACTACGAGCCGCATTAATCCAATCCCCTTCAGCTACTTCACCTTTAGCAGCTTTGACACCACTATAAGCTCCAAAACCAAGTAATGCTCCTTTGGCTGCCTTAGCAGTTTTTTTGATTTTATCACCATGTTTTACTGCCAGCTTAGCAACATCTGCTGCTTTATCTGTTTTGGCAATAGCTTTAGCCGCTTTCGCTCCATATTTAGCTACTTTACCTGCTTTTGTCCCTAATTTTCCTGCTGCAGCCAGTTGCCCTATCCCTGGTATTGCTGCTACCAATGACAATCCAGCTTCAGCATAATTACCCCGAGCTGCAGCTATACCTGCATTAGCCAAATCAGCTACTGCCCCAACTGCTGGTATCATCCCTGCTATATCAAGTCCTAGTTGAATTGAATCCACAGCTGTACTATGCTTGTTTAAGAAACTTCTACATTTACCGAAAAAGCCTTTTTCTTCTTTCTTAGGCTTTGCTTGTGCAGAACTGTCTGCAAAAGCACCTTCCTGACTAGCGGCAGAAGGAAACTGCGTAGCTTCTATCTTCAACTGTGAAGCTTTAAAGTCAGTTTCTCCATCAAGTACTATACTACTTTCTTTACAATTAAAATAAATTCCTTCTTTAGCTGCTATATCTAGATTCTTCTCTGCTTCGATTAAAAAATCTTTCTCCGCCTGAAAATTTAGCTGTTCAGTACTTTCTACTTCTATTCCATTATTTTCTTCTAGTTTGATAAATATCCTGCTTTTTTCTTCACTTTTAGCACTAAAAGTTAGTTCTTGTTCATTCATCATCATATCTTTATCTTCTGGAGTCCCAAAATATTTAACCTCTGGGTCTGTCATTTTAGGATTGCTTTCTCCATCCTGCGGTAGAGAGTTCATCACTAGCCCATCTTCTTCTTTGGCATTAGGAAAATGTAGTTGCACACTATCCTCTAACTCAGGCATACAGTACCAGCCGCTATTTCCTTCAGCAGTATATCTAGTAGAATAGGGAAACCAGTAAGCTTTATCTTTCTCCTGCTGCTCATCAATATCAAGATGAAGTCGGACTTTATCATTTTGGGTATCGATAACTTCACCTGTTAAACCGCTGCCTATTAGCTTTTCATTGCGGATTATATTCTGTCTAATTCCTTTTTCAGGTCTTAGATCATAAGTATATTCTACCACTCCTCCTTTCATCTCTAATTTTGCTTCAGCTACTAACAGAGACTTGCCTTGGCACTTTACCTTGTTCCCTATATCAATATAGTTATAAGATAGAACATCGTAGTCAATAAAGTCTTTCTCTTTTAAACCCTGATTATAATTTTCAGCTGTCCAGAGATAATCAGACCTATCTCGCTTTAAAGTATAATGAAAATCTTGGTGCAGAGAACCTGACTTCCCGCTGGGTACTCCAAACCAAAACTTTGGCCCGTCTGCTGCACTATATGGTACTAATACTGTTTCAAAGTGAGAAGCTATCCGCTTCAGAAACTGCTAATCTGTTTCTTCATACTGTAAAATAAATTTTTCTAGTTTTTGACCATTACTAGCCTTGTCATCAAAGTCTGCTCCTGAGTAATCTTTAATCACTTCCTGGATTATCTGCTTATATTTCATCTCTTGATCTTGAAAGGAACGACTTTTTATCTTGAGGTCTAATTCAAAGGTATATGATATTGCTTCCACCTCTAGATAATGTATCCCCTGCACAGCTTTAACTTCAACACTAGTCACAACACCTTTAAGTACCGTTCGCACTTCAGTTCCATCAACTACCTGCTTAACCTCTATCTCATCTTGAACTGTCGCCTTCCTTACACAAGTATCTCCCACTTCCTCAGCTACTATTCCCTTAAACTTCATTTTGGCATGATTATTTACACTTTGTAGAATCTCTAATTCTCTAAGTTCTTTTAGCTCATAAGGAGATATCACCTCTATATTCTCATAGCCCATTATCTTCTCATCCGCTGCCAATTACTCTCCTCCTCTGCTCTATAAATTCCTCATTAATATCACAGTCTTAAGCTAAACTGTAGATTATCACTCCTCCCTCTTGAAACAAATTGATAATTGAAAATGGAGAATTAAAATCATACAAGCAAAACATTAAACACCTCACTTGATAAAATTAATTTACATTAACTAATATACTTCTCAATATATTTATTTTCGTACTTAACTTTAACTTCTTTTATCCTTTGAACTTGATTTTGACCTTGCTTGTGAATTTGAACTTGCTTTTGACTTTGCCTTTGAATTTAACTGTTCACTGTCCACTGCTCACTGTAAACTATCCCTTACCCCTGCCCATCTTTCTCAATTGTTATCTTCCCGGCATAAGCACACATAATGGTAGATGTATTCAATAGAGCTGGGAACTTGCCAATTAGCACATCAGTTTTGCCCGCAATCCACTGCATAGTAATTGCTGGGATACAAGGCATTTTCTTTAATTTGCCCTTGTTTGCAGCAGTTGCCGCTGCTACTGTGGGATTAGCTAAGCTCTTACACTTCCCAAAAGGTTTGATGTTCTTCATTGGCACAAAATCATTAATATTCGCTTGGGCTTTATCCCTAATATAGATTCCATGATTAGGTGTCACACATAACTCACTCTTTTTATCACCCTGATTACACTTTAAAGTAGCATCTTCCACTACATAACTCTTCTTTTGACCCTGACCTTTGATTATTTTAGTATCCATTTATCTAATTACTCCTTTCACATTTATAGTTCTCTCTGATAAGTTTCAATCAACCTCTACCTTCTTTAAATCAACACCTATAAATTCTCTGCGCAGTATACTTTCTGCTACAGCTAGATTAACAACAATAGTAGGTTCAATAGTTTCTGCTATTTTAAATATATTGGAGCCAGCCGTTCTTTGAGAATCAATTACTATCTTTTCTACTGTTCCGTCTCTATTAAATTGACTAGCTCGTGATAAACAACCAATACTTTCCGGAATCATAATCCAATATAAAACTTGATCTTCCCATTGAGGATCAAATAGAACTACTGGTTTAAAGAAAATATTTACTTGGTATTTCTCAAATAGTTCTTTTAAAGAGTTAGAGATTAAAGGCAGCGGTCGGGAAATAAAATCTACATAGAAATTATTTCTCTGCGGTTTTAAATCAACGTGAATTGGTAATTGATCCATCCCATTTTGTTTTAACTGCAAAACATTGTTATCGAGTGCCTTCAGTATACTAGTAGGCTTAATTCTATTTAGTATTTCTAAATTTTGTGATAATAAAAAATAATACATTGCAACCTCCTTCTCTACTTTACTTCACAATGATTTTTTGCCTCTGCTCTGTAGTTAGTTCTACCTGAAAAAGATCTTTTTCAGGTAGAATTGATCCTGTTAAATCAGCATCTTTAAAATTGACGCCTGCCAGATTGGCTCCTGTAAAGATTGCTCCTTGCAAATTAGCTCCTTCAAAATTAGCGCCTGCTAGATCAGCATTACGAAAATCTACTCTTTGAAAACCTGGCAACTTCCATTCCTGCTTATCTATTAAACCGTTAAATCCTAATACATAACGGAATTCTGCTCCTCTTAAATCACAGTTTCTAAAATCTGCTTCATAAATAACGGCCAGACTAAAATCTGTTCTTCTTAAATCAGCGTTAGTGAACTTAGTTCCTAATAAAGTACAATGGTTCAGATTACTTGCAGCTAAATTACTATTGCTTAAATCACTATACCTTAAATCAATTCCGATATAATCACCTTCAGCTAAATCCAAATCTTGAAACACTTCGTAAGCATATTTATACTCTCTTTTTTCTTCTAGCCACTCCTTCATTTTCTGTGCATCCTTTCCTTTCCTATCTTCCTTATAAACTATCTCACTTAAATCTCTATATTCACCTAATCGTACTTCAAATTCTTGGGTTCTAGCTAAGTTTTGATATTCTTCTAACTTGAGAACTTCTTTCAGGGCATACCTGGCTAGATAAATTAAATACCAATTATATTTTTCAGCCTGCTGGAGTGTAATCCGTTCAATATCAGTTTTGGCAAGGGGATTTATATATGAGTTCATCTGCTGTTGTAATTTTCTTTCCGCCTCTTCTAAAAACTCAAACAACCAACTTGCATCATACTCCATTTGAAAGATCTGTTGGTCGCAGAACCAATATTCATTTTGGGCTTCTACTAGATAGACATAACTTTTATCAGCTATCGATGTTCGTAACATTGAATAAGTAATATAGGCAATCTTACCTTTTTTACCTGTTTTCTGTAGTTGATTAACCTGGCAGCACATTTTTTTAAATGATGCTCTAAAATCGGCTATCAACTCATCTAAGTGAGTATTAAAATATTCTTCTACTGCAAACAGACTGCGGTTAATTGTTCTCTCAGCATAATTATCATAAAAATACTCTAAAGCTTCTCTTTTATTCACTGTTAGCTCCTTTCTTAACTTAATTCGACTTAACTTCTCCGCCTTTAATAATTGTCTTACCGTCCATAGTTATCTCACTTGATTTACACTTTAGGTCAATCTTTTCTTTAGCAGATATTACTACTTTTTGTTTCGCATCTATACTTAAATCTTTGCTAGTCTTAAATTTAATCGGCTCTTTACTGATGATTTCTATTCCTTCTTTGTCATTTAATCTAATAAAGATTTCTTCATCTTTCCCAGTGATCACAATCTCTTCGGGACTAAATTTCAATTCTTTCCCATCTTTAGTTCTAAAATATTTGACCTCAGGCTTAGTTAATTTATTGGTCTCAGTCTTTTCAATATTTTTGCGTACAGCACTGCTAGCTACACCTTCTTCTTCTTTTTTTACCAGGGAAATATAATCTGACATAATCATTTAATTCGGGCATACAGTACCAACCGCTATTTCCCTCAGCACTATAAACAGAAGAATAAGGAAACCAATAGGCTTTATCTTTGCTCTGCTGCTCATCGATATCAAGATGCAGCCTGACTTTATCTTTTTTCAAATCTATGACTTTACCTTGGAGAGATAAGCCCACTAACTTTTCATTATAAATGGTATTTTGAGCTAAACCTTTTTTAGGAGCCACTAAACAAATATGTTTTAAGAGCCCATCTTTTAGCTTAGCCACAACTTTGCTCACATAGAGTGGATTGTTTTTAAATTTAACCTTATCTCCTACATTCAAAATCTGATTGGTCTGCACTTCATAATAAGTAAAATCTGTCTCTTTTATATCTTCAATATAATTTTCAGACGAAAATCTATAATCACCTAAGCGCTTTTTGACGCGATAATTAAAATTCTTCAACTTGCCTTTAGAAGCTTTTTTAGGTACCCCAAAATAAAATTTTGGTTTTGCAAATTTATCATCAGGAATAAGTCCTGTATGAAAGCGCGAGGCTAATCTCTTTAAAAACTGCCAATCAGTCTCGCGGTACTGGAGGATAAATTTTTCAATCTGGGTTCCTTGAGAAGCTTTATCCATTACATCTCCGCCAGGATAATCTGCAATCACTTCTTTTAGCAGCTGTTTATAAGTCATTTTTTGATCTTGAAAAGAACGTTTTTTTAATTTCAAGTCAAGGTCAGAGGTATAAGATACTGCTTCTACCTCAATATGATAAATATCTCTGACGGCCTTGATCTTTAAATTTGAAATTTTGCCTTTGAAAAGAATCTCTGTTCCAGCATCATCTACTTTATTCACCTCTAGTTCTTTTTGCGTATCTCTTAGGTGAATATACTTATTCTTCTCTTCTTCAGGCACTACCCCCTTAAAATGCAAACTACTATGCTCATTTATTTCTTTGACAATTTCAAACTCATATAATGCTTCAAGAGCAATCGGGGCTATTTCCAAGTCCCCACCAGTTATTACTTTAGCCATTTAACGAACCTCCTTTAACTTCTTCTGAAACTATTTCAACTGTCTGCATCATTCCTTTGGCAGCTACTTTCCAGTCGCCCATCTTTTCGGCTACACAATTGAAACTACAAATCAAAGCTCTCCCCTGCAATTCTATTAAAAAGTTAAAATTATAGATATCAGTATCTAAAGCTGGCGTTACAAACTCCAAATACCCTATCTGTTGCCCATTAATCTCCTCTACTCCATCAGACAAAATTTCAGCTGCCGGCTGCATCTTTTGGATCACTTCTAACATATAATCTTTAAACCCTGTCATTTCTTCTTCAGTAATATCACTCTTAAGTTTAGTAGCAGTATGATTAAAAGAAAGATTAATTGTAGTATCGGGATTAGTATAAATCAGCTCCGGCCTTCTGGCTGAAGGATACTTTAAGGCAGCCATTTCTGCAGACATAACTTCAAAAAATTCAGGTAGATATATCTTGAGTCTCTCGTCTAGAATAGTCTTTGCGGTAAATTCAATCAATTGGCCCTCAATTATTAAGCCCACCTTTCTAATGCTAGCTGCAATTTTTTCCTCATAACTCTTGTCATCGACTACCTCTTCTTGCTCTGCCTGCTTTCTGTTTATAATTTCACGAATCTTGTCATCCATTTTCTTTTGCCCCCTCTAGATTGATAAAGTAATAATTTATCAACTGATATAAACCTTAATTATGTTTATTTTGTAATATTTTCTAATATATAGTTATTATATCTAAAATATAAGTAATATTCAATTACTGTTTGTTGATAACTAGCAATAACAAATACAAAAAAATAAAAAAAGCTTCCTTTGATGTTTTAAAACATCAAAGGAAGCCCACTGACTGTCAAACCAGTTTCTTAAACAAAAAATCCTGTCCAAAATCAACTTGCCCTGTTTCAGCAACCGGCATCTCTGCTAAATCAAAATTAGTTGTCCGCGGTCGCAAATGAGCTATTTCTCTTAAAAATTCATTTGAATGCTCCTTTTTTTGCAAATACATCTTTAACCTTTGCCTTATCAAAATAAACCATGTTTCTGCCCTTCATAATTAATTGAATTCACATTTATTATTTTTGGTTTTCCCTTAAAAATCTATTTTAATCCCATAATGAACTCCTTCTCTAGTTTCGTAATCTTCATGAGTCGCTATCTTGTAACCAAGAACTCCCATAACACCTTTGCTCAAACGACCGCAAAATCCTAGCTCAGCATCTATAATCAATCCTGAACTGCTAATTATATCAGCCTCAAAATAAACTTCCCGTTCAATATCAATTTCTCTTTCAATTACAACACCTGCTTTTAAACCATTCTCATCATCTTCCCAAAAGTCACCACTCACAGCACCTATCTTAGCAGCATAATTAAAGTTCTGATTTCTTTCTTGCAATGCTTGAGGAATAAATTGATACTCTACTTCAATTCCACTAGCATTATCTGCACTAAAAATATCCGCTGCAAAACCAGAAAACTTATCTTGACCATAGCCTACACTAATCAGACTAATATTCGAAGCACCAGAGCGAGGACTAAAATTACTAAATTTAACATTATAATTTTCCTGCCCAATACTCAGATTTGAGGCAGCAGCAGGACTACTAATTAATAGCACTACACATATAGTTACAAATAAAATTCCCTGTTTTTTCATAAACATCCCCCTTTAATAATTAAACTTCATCTAATTATATTCTTGATACTTTCCGGTTTTCCTCCTTTAAACGACAATTATTGCAATTATATAAAGGAAATTTACCACTAATCTAGAATAACATAAATTGAACAAATTAAATTTTGCCTATTAACTAATCTATCATAATTTAAAAAGAAAGGAGTTTAATAAATGAAAAACAAAGGTCTAGTCTTAGTAATTTTAATCGGATTAATAGGAGTATTTTCTCTACCAGCGAATGCTGCATTTACTACTGGTACTGGGCGCCATACTTTTAAAATCAATAATTTCAGGGTGACACCTAAAGTTCAACTCAGGTCATTTTTAATTGGGTTTGGAATTGATGAACAATCTGCTTTCAACATTCAGATAACTGAAGCAAGCGAAGATGGGGATACGGAAAAGCCTGAGATGAACTTTATTATTCCTAGCTATGAAGGTATTGATAATCCCCGCTATCAATTTTCACTACGAGGCCCAGTAGTAGATCTCAGTTATCAATATATACCAAAACACCCTTTTTTCGTGACACCAAATTCTCTTAATTCACTAGAAGTGGGGTTAAAAAGATATACCGGGGAAGTATATGATACGCAAGCAGATAATGATACTATTGTTCAAACGGTAGATAAAACTTATTTCGTAATGGGATTATTAAGTCGCTCACGATGGGATAATTATAATCTCTTCTCTGATTTTAAATTTTCTTACGATTTAGAAGAAGTAGGCGGTTGGCTCTTTGACAGTCAAGTAGGAGTAGAGTATAAATTAAAAGAAAATATCAGACTACAACTGAGTTATAAAGCAATTGCCTCAACTGCTGATTCTGAACAAGGCACTGCTTTTGGTGTTAGAATTCATTATTAGTAAAAAAATAGGCACAAGTCCATTTAGTTGTTAGCATCAGATCTAAGTCTTTAGTTTAAAACATACAATCAAAATCTACATTTAAAAATCAAAAACAATAGTAGTAAAAACTCCCTGGATTATGATAATCCCAGGGAGTTTTGTTATGTTAGAATGACTGCACCCAATTTCTAACCCAATCATCAATATCTCCAGCTCCTAAAAACAAATAAATAACTCCGTTATCGCTTTTATAATTATCCACCCACGATTCTAATTCTTGATAATCATTAAAATAATCAACCGGTTTATCACTTATTCTCCGACTTAATTCTCGCCCTAAAGTG
>JBNJFD010000056.1:0-11881 GCA_051746525.1 Bacillota bacterium
TGATTACGGGATTAAATTACCACTCAATAGAATTGATGAAGTAGCAGGAGCAAATTCTAAATTTGATGCAGAAAAGCGTGATCAATTAATTTGTCACGGTTAAAATTATTTATTTGATTTACGAAAATTGAGAGTTGTTAAGATTAAAAGGAGATGTTATGATGACAACATTTCAATATGGTACTACAACTATAAATTATCAGAAATGTATTAAATTTTTCCAACTATACTTTGACATTTATTATACCGTTCGGTATAATAAATATTAAGATAATTAATAAGCAGACTTAAAAATTAAACTTATAGTAAAGGAGGAAAAAATGGATAATCAGACTAAAATATTAAATACTGCCATAGAACTCTTTGCAGATTATGGTTATGATGATGTAGGGGTAAAGCAGATCGCTAATTCTGCTGGAATTACTAAACCTACCTTATATCATTATTTTGGTAGTAAGCGCGGACTTTTAGATGAGGTGTTAAAAGAAAATTTTAATAAGCTAAATCAAATGATACGACAAGCAGCAGAATATAATGGAGATTTACCACTAACGATTAATCAAGTAATAACTACTTACTTTGATTTTGCTAAGAATAATAATAAATTTTATCGAATGCAACTAGCTATAACCTTTGCTCCTCCAGAGAGCAATTTTGCTAAAGCAGTAGATCAGTTTATTAAAGAACAATATCAGATTATGGAGCAATTATTTATTCAGGCAGCTCAAGATCATGGTAATATGAAGGGACGACATGAAGAATATGCAGCTTCATTGTTAGGAATGATAAATACTTATATATCACTTGCCTTAAAAAGAAATAAAGTATTAGATGATGAACTTATTTACAAAATTGCTCATCAGTTTATGCATGGTATTTATTCTTAGAGGGTAATTTTTTTACAACTATTATACCGATCGGTATAAAAACAGGAGGTTTTTAAAATGAAACATTGGGCTTATCAATCGATTTTTTATCATATTTATCCGTTAGGTTTTTGTGGAGCACCAGAGAAAAATGATTTTTCTTTAGCTGTAGAACCAAGACTAGAAAAAGTAAATAATTGGATTAATCATTTAAAGGATTTAGGAGTCAATGCAGTTTATTTAGGGCCAACTTTCCAATCTTCTACTCATGGTTATGATACAGTAGATTATTTTAAGGTAGATCGGCGCTTAGGAGATAATCAAACTTTGGCTAAATTAGTAGCTGCTTTGCATCAAGAAGGAATAAAGGTAATTTTAGATGGAGTGTTTAATCATGTAGGAAGAGATTTTTGGGCATTTAAAGATGTGTTAGAAAAAAGAGAGGATTCAAAATATTGTGATTGGTTTTCCGGATTAGATTTTAGTGGAAACAATCCTTGTGGAGACGATTTTGATTATGATACTTGGGAGGGACATTATGAGTTAGTGAAACTAAATTTAAATAATCCGCAGGTGAAAGAGCATCTTTTCTCTGCAGTTAAATACTGGATTGAAGAATTTAAGATAGATGGTCTACGTTTAGATGCTGCTGATTGTCTTGAACTTGATTTTATAGAAGAATTAGTAGAATTTTGTAAGGAAATTAAATCAGATTTCTGGTTATTAGGTGAAATTATTCATGGTGATTATAGCACTTGGACGGGAAAAGGAATGCTTGATTCTGTCACTAATTATGAATGTTATAAAGGATTATACTCAAGTCATAATGATAAGAATTATTTTGAGATAGCTCATTCGCTACAGCGTCAGTTTGGAGCAAAAGGTAAATATAAAAATTTACCGTTATATTCTTTTGTAGATAATCATGATGTTAATCGAATAGCTAGTACTCTTAATCAGGCTAGTCATTTATATCCTATTCACATTCTATTATTTACTATCCCTGGAGTGCCGTCAATATATTATGGTAGTGAGTGGGGGATTACAGGTCAAAAGAATAATCATAGTGATGCACCATTACGACCTGAACTTAATCTTGATAGGGTATCACAGGAGAGCCTGAACAATGATTTAGCTACTACTATTAGTGAATTGAGTGAGATTTATCATGATTCTTCAGCCTTGCAATATGGTGATTATCAGCAATTATTGATTAAGAATGAGCAGTTTGTTTTTGCTAGAGTCGGTAAAGAAGAAATAATAGTTATAGCACTTAATCTATCAAGTGAAGAGATAGAGTTAGAGATAGATTTAGATTTTCCAGATGCTAATGCTAATAAATTGTTAGATTTAATAGAAGAAGATGTTAGTTTTAGAGTAGATGATAATGCTAAAGTGAAAATAGATGTGCCATCTTGTTGGGGCAGGATTATGAAGGTTATTTAAAAATCCTCAAGTATATTTTAATAATAAAGAAAAGAAATAAATAATTAAAAATATTGACTATAAAGAGGCTAAATTTATAGGTCGATAATTTAATTACTATATTACTTATTTAATAGCAGCCAAAGCTGGTTTTAATTTAGAAAAGGCCCTGATTATAGTTTATATTCAATTATTAATTAGTCAATCATGAACATACTATAAAATGAAAACAATTAGCCAAGTTTATAATCAAATCTAGTGATATGACTAAAGGAAATTTTTTTTGCTATCTGTTGTGTTATTTTGCAGGACTTTTAAGGAATTAATTGAAATAAATAATAGTAAGATTAGTTATTTATTTAACATTATATATTATTTAAAATTTAGTTTAATTGGGAGGGGAAAATAATTAAAACTAAAGAACTGATAATTCCGGAGATACCTATTAACTGGATTGGACCAAAAGCTAAGAATGTTAAAAATATAAATGAGAAACTAATTTTAGATAAAATAAGAGTTGATTGGAATAAAGATGATTTAGAAAAAGTGTCAAAGGATGATGTTATAGCTAAAATTGTTGCTATTTTTTCTAATCAAGAAAAGTGGGAGAAACGGGTGATTAAAAGAGATATCCAAGCACAAGAGAATGGTGTTTTATATAGGTTAGTTGATGATAATGAAGAATATCAGCGAAGCCAAGTAATGGGGATAATTGTTGATAATGAAGAAGATATTAAGCAAATTAAAGATTGGTTAAAGGATAATACATTAAAAATGACATTAGAAAAAATTAAAATAATAGATTTAGAACTCTCGGTTCGTTCAGCTAATTCTTTAATGAAAGCAGGAATTGATACTTTGAGCAAACTAACTAATACTGCTGAAGATAAGTTAAGAGAAATTGAAAATTTACCTGAGAGGTCAATTAGAGAAATAAAAAATATGTTAGCTGAACGTAATTTAACCTTAAAAAATGGTGTTCCATTAACACCTAAAAAAGAAGAAAAAAATGATAAAGTTTTAGAGCAAAAGGGAGATAAAAAGCATATAGCACTTTGTCCTGATTGCAAAACAAAGATGGTGATTGATGAACCTAAAACAACGGTAGAATGTGAAAAGTGTGGACTAGAGTTTAAGGTTTTTTATTTAAATTAGTATTAAAAATAGTTAGAAAGAATGTTACAATAAAGATATTTTTATACCAGTTTAGTTCAAGTTTTAATAATTTTAATTTTTTATATAACTTAACAGAATGTTATTATGGCTTTAATATACTAACTGTTAAGATAAGCAGGAGTGATTAGGAGTGATTGAGAATTAATGGACGGAGATCAGCAATTTGATATATAAATAACGCAAGAATAAAATTCTAATTAATGTAGATCGAAACAGGAAAATGATAATTTTTATAGAAAATTGTCTATTGGTGAATAAATATATTAAATAAAAGGAGGTAATATATATAATTGATATAGTTTATAATAATTGAGATAAATTACATAAAAAAATTGTTTTACTAAAAAATATTCTAAAGCTATGACTAAAGGAGATAATAAGTATATGAAACACAATAAAAAGATTTGCTTTATTAATACTCCAACTCAATTTTATTCTAAAGAAAAGTTAGACAATAATATAAAATATTCCACAATACCTCCTTTGGGGTTAGGTTATGTAGCAACTGCTGCAAGTGAAATTGTTGGAAGAAATAATGTATCTTTTATTGATGCTGAACACTTACGTTTGTCGCCAGATGAGATTGCCCAAAAAGTGATGAATAAAAAAATAGAATTTGTAGGCATCAATATTACCTCTCCTAATTATGCTATAGCTCGTAAAATAATTTCTAAAATTGGAGCAAAGACTACTAAAAAGATTATAGTAGGTGGTCCTCATGCTATATTAGATCCAGATAGTATTTTTTTAGATAAAGAGATTGGTAAGTATATTTATTGTGTATGTACTGGGGATGGAGAGCCTACAATAAAAGATATACTTAAAGGCCATCAATTACCTTATGTTACAAATATAAAATATCGTGGGGAAAATGGAGAAATTATTTCTTCCAAAAAAACTAAAGATATTTCTTTAAAAGAATTAAATAAACAGCGGATTGATAGATCTTTCTTTCTTAATGATCCTCTAGTTAGAGAAGATGTTATTGAGAGTTATATATTGAGTTCTAGAGGGTGCCCCTTCAGTTGCTCATTTTGTTCAGCTCACAAGTTGAATTCAAAGCCATTAAAAAGGTCTATTCATTCTTTGAAACGAGAACTTATTGAATTAAGAAAAAAAGAAGTTAATTATATTCGCTTTGTTGATGATCTTTTTTTAACTTCCGAAAAGATGATTTTTAATATAAAAGAAATATTTGATGATTTAAAAATTAATAAATCTAATTTTGGATTTGAAGCTACTGCAAGAACTAATATTACTTCTAAATTTGATGATTATACTTGGAAGTTACTCGCTGATATGGGGATGCATGAAATTGAAATTGGTATTGAGTCTGGTAGCCCTCGTATTTTAAAATTAATGGGAAAGAAAACAACAAATAGCGAAGTTATAAAAACAGTATCTCAGGCTATTAAACACGGTATTAAAGTAAAAGGATTTTTAATGGTTGGTTATCCTACAGAGAAAAAAGCTGATTTGAAAGCAACTATTCAATTAATACGTCAATTAAAAGAGATAGGTGAGGGGAATATCAGGTTTAGTCCTGTTATTGCAAAAGCTTATCCTGGTACAGAAATATTTAGAAACTATAATGATTTAATTGATGATTTTTCTGATGATATTTTAATTAATCTTACAGATTTTTTCCCAAATCAATATTCTGCTGCAGAAGAAAAGCTTCTTCAGGCAAGAACTCGATATAATGCGGTACATTCATCTAATGGTAAACCTGTGGTGTTAAGTGAACTTACAGGAGGGGCTAATTTAATGGAAGTTTTAGAAGCTTTAGCAACTCTTATTATTATTTCAGATCATCAAAATTAAAAAATTATTGAAGAAAGGAATAAAAAATGGATGTTTATAATTGTGGTTTTTATCTTGATTATTTAAATAATTTAGAAAGTGAGTTAGCTAATAGAACAGATTTTGATTTTGAAAATATGAAAAGAGAGTTGGCTACTTTTAGTTGCGAAGAAATTGTTTCTTCTGAAAAAAAATTATCTTTAGAGAGCACTAAAAAGGATTTATCGCCTAATGATCATAAAATGCTAGCGGTATATGAAAATATTATTACTAGAGGGATTCCTACTTTGCCTTCTTTAAGAGTAGAAAATATATTAATAGACTTAGTATCTACAGAAATTCCAATTAGAAAAAAAGAAGAGACTAGCTTTGAATTTAACCATCCTAAATTGAGTCCTAGTAAAGAGAAAAATTGGTTAACAAGTTTATTTAAAGCACATTGTATTATTGAGCCACGAAAAGAATCAAATCTGGATTCTAAAAAACAATTTGATAGTAAAGCTGAAGAAAAATTTTTGAATATTGTAGTTGAAGAATTAGGGCCAACGGCGTGTCAACTTTTTGAATCTCAACGTTCTTTTTCTACCTTGCTTCCCCAAGAAGACAGTCTTGAATTTATAGATCAAAAAGTGGATTTTACTCTTGATTTTGACAAGATTAAAGCTGTTTTTGAGATAGATGGTAGTCAACATGAAGATCCCAATCAAAAATCTTTGGATAAAAAAAGAGACAAAGCACTTGCTAATTCAGGCTGGGATACTCAGCGGATTACTACTAAAAATATCCGAAGAAAAAAGTTAAATTTAGATAGGTTAATACAGCAATTAGAAGAGTCTGCTTTGTTTCAATATTTAAAAAGTAACTATCAGTTTCCATTGTGGGAAAAAGAATTGGGAACTGAAGCATTGCAACTAGTATTAACTCCATTTGCAATAGCTAGAATTCAAAAGACTTTATTAACAGTTTTGAAAAGTAATAGTTTATCTTTGCAAGAGGATCAATGGGACCTAGTCATAATTGAAAGAGATGTTCCCTGTGCTGAACTAGCTATATTTGATTTTTTAGAGTTTATAGAAGAATTATGTGAACTGATGGATTTAAATATAAACCGTCCTAAAATAAATCTACTAGTTTATAATACAGAAGAATTTTCTCAGTTTAAGACCGGTGTTAGTGAAAAAGAGTTAGTTGATAATAATATAATAGTAGAGCGTGAAATATTATCTAAAAAAGATCGAGATTTTAATGGTGATTTATTAATTGATATTTCTACTTTACAACGTCAGGGTTTAACACATATTAATCCAGAATTTTGTTATCAACATTTACATCAAGATGGAGCAGCTTATAATCTGCGTTCTGTATATAATTATCAAGATAAACGAGTTGTTAAATCTGATTATCCAATTTGTTATCCAATCGCTGAAGGAAAAGAAGAAAATTTAGAATTCTTTTTGCAAAATATTTTTCGCAAAGAGAAATTTAGGGAAGGACAATTGGAAATTTTACAACGTTCTTTATCTTTAAAACCAGTTATTGGCTTATTGCCTACAGGTGGTGGGAAATCACTTTGCTATCAATTGTCAGCTTTGTTACAGCCCGGAATTACTTTGGTAGTAGAACCAATTAAGTCATTGATGTTTGACCAATTAGATAATTTAAATAAAGCAGGGATTGATAATGTAGAGTCTATAAATAGCGATTTAGATGCTCAAGAAAGAAAGCAAGTAATTGAAAAATTAGCTGATGGGAAGCGTCAAATTGCTTTTATTGCTCCAGAAAGATTGCAGATAAATAATTTTCGCGAGCAGTTAAGTAAATTAACAACTGGCTTTTCTATTTCTTATATAGTTGTTGATGAAGCACATTGTGTATCAGAGTGGGGACATGATTTTCGTCCTTCATATCTTAATTTAGATGAAATAGTTAATAATTATTGTAGTTTTGAAGATTATCGGCCTCCATTTATTTCCTTGACGGGGACTGCTTCTTTTTCTGTTTTAACTGATATTCAGCGAGAATTAGCTATTGAATCTGAAGAAGCTAAAATAACTCCTGAAACTTTTGATCGAGAAGAATTAGAGTTTAAAATTTATCAAGTTCCTTCTGATAAAAAAGAGAGTAAATTAAAAGGAGTTTTAAATCAATTACCCAATAGATTTAGAACTACAAAAGAGGATTTTTTTAGTACTGAAAATTCTGAAGTAATGGCTGGATTAGTTTTTGCTCCTCATGTTAATGGAGATTATGGTGTTTATCCTCTGCGAAATAAATTAATGAAGGAATTAGACACATCTGTAGGATTCTATAGTGGAACTACTCCACAAATTTATAAGAATGGTAGACGAAGATACATTATGTCTAGACAGGAATATAATCAGCATAAGCAAAAAGTTCAAAATAAGTTTAAAAATGATGAGGTTTGCTTATTAGCTTGTACTAAATCTTTCGGAATGGGGATCGATAAAGAAAATATTAGATATACTATTCATTATGGAATTCCACAATCACTAGAGGCATTTTATCAACAAGCTGGTCGAGCTGGAAGAGGCGGTGATAAATCAATATGTATTGTTATTTTTTCTGATGATAATAAAAAACATGCCAATAAGTTACTTGATTTAAATCGCTCTGCTGATGAAATAAGTAATATTAATAATTTGGATCGTCAAGAACAAGGAGACGTTCATCGAGCAATTTGGTTTCATCAAAAATCATTCCAAGGATTAGAAAAAGAAATAAATATTATAAAATCAAATTTGTTAAATAAATTTATCTATCCTGAATTTAAAAAAATGAAGCAGGGTGAATTAAAGAAAATCTTGATTCCGTATTATAAAAAAATACAAAACCAAAGGGAAAGTGGTATTTATCGTTTATCGTTATTAGGTATTGTTGAGGATTATACAATTGATTATAATGGTAATCAATTTGAAGTTAAAATAAAAAAAGAGTCTTATCAATATTACTTACAAAAGTTGCATGATTATATTGCGCGATATAAAACTAGAGAGTATGCAGCAAGTGTGGAACAAAGGGTGAAAGAAGAAAAAGGGGATAACTTACTGGAAAAATCACTTAGATTTTTAGTAAGTTTTGTTTATGAAGAAGTAGAGAAAAAACGACGTAGTTCAATAAAAACAATGGTAGAAGTTGCTCGAGATTGTAGGACAGATGAAGAAGTTAGAGAATCGCTACTTGCTTATTTAGAAAAGTCACCATTTACTGAGTCACTAGAAGAAATAGCAGCGGAAATTAAACCTAATGACTGGTGGCAATTATTAGAAAAAGTAACTGATGTTGATGAAGCTAGATCTTTGTTATTTGGGGCTAGAAGAAGATTAGAGAGTTCACCTGACCATCCAGGGTTATATTTTATTAGTGGCTTAGCCAGATTATCTTTACCAAATTTAGATATTAATGACGTACTGAGAGACATTCGCTTAGGATTAAGTAACTTAGAAAAACAGTTTCCTAATAATAAAGAAAAGAGTAAAGATATTGCTCGAGGGTTACTAAGTAAATTTGAAGCAAAATTTAGTAATATCAATGATTTTTCAGAGATAAGAAATAAGATTGTAAGTCAGATTTTGGTACAATTTTCTGATCGGAAATTAGCTCGAGAATTATATGAGTTAGCACCAAATAAATCAAAATCTATATTAACTAAAGAAATAGTTAATAAAGTTAAAAGATTTAATAATCAATTTTTAAGGGGGATATAAATTATGGAGGATAATTTCTTAGATACTGAACAGCAAATAAATGATTTGTTGTCAGAATTGAAAGATTTAGAGTCAGCTATTGAACAAATGGAAAAAGTAAAAAATGAAGGAAAAAAAGTTAATCAAAGTACTCAAACGGTAGTTAATAAAGTTGATAATTTAATAAAAACAAGTAAGAAAGCAATTGCTGATTTAGAAGAAGTAAATGAGTTGATTAATAAAGGAAATCAGGTGTTTAACAAGCTTGAGTCTGTCGATATTAAAGCTAGTTTTGACCATTTGAAGAAAAAATTAGCGGGACTAAATGTAGAGGAAATTCAACAAAATTTAGAAAATATAAATGATGCAAATGATGAAATAATTAAACAAAGCAAAGAAAGTAATAAACAATTTAACGATTTGAAAATGCAATTAAAAGATGAAGTGGATATTATTAAAAGTAATTTATCTGATATAGATAAAGAAACAAATGATTTGAATAAAAAAATTGATGAAGTGATTAAAAATAATAAACATCAAAAAATAATGATTTTTTGCATCTTAGTTTTACAAATAATCAGTTTTTTTATTAATTAATTTATTGTGAGCATAATTAAAAATAGTGCTTAATCTGTAGAATAAATATAAATCATTCTTAAAGCAAGTAAAATAAGGGAGGATACTATGCAGTTAATAATATTATTAATTATTGGATATATCGTTTATTCCGCTTTACAACAAGAATCACAATCTAAGAAGAAAAAGAGAACGTCTGCTTCAAGTTCTGATAAGGATAGAACTATTTCTAAAGGGAATAAAAAAAATAGTCGTTCGACTTATCAAAAAGAAAATAGCAAAACTTACTATAAAACTTTGAAAGTTAATAATAGTGTTAATCAAAGTACAATAATTAAATGTCAAAATTGTAGTCAACAGATGCAAATAGATTTAAAAAAGAATATGACTACAAAAATTAAGGTTAAATGTCCGAGTTGTACTGCTAAACACATTATTAAACTGGATATTAATAAAAATAAAGATTGGATTGCTACTAGTACATTAAATACTAAAGTTGTGGGGGTTACTTTTGATAATAGACAGCAGGTAGTTAAAAATTTATTTGCTGGACAAGAACTTAAATTAAAGCGTGAACCTCATAATATACATGATGAAAATGCGATTGCTGTGTATAACAAACATAAGCAGGTAGGGTATATTAAAAAAGAATTAGCCTCTCAATTAGCGCCTTATTTAGATGAGAATAAAAAATATAGATGTAAAGTTAATAAGGTTTTAGGGGGAGGAGCTAAAAATTATGGTGTTAACATAAAAATTGAGCTTAGGGATAGTCTGAATAGTATTAGAAAAGAAAATGATAATTCTACAATTAATAGCACAACTAGTAATGATTATTATGATGAACCAACTGTTGATGATTATAGAGATTGGGCTCCGGGAGATGCTGCTTCTTGGGATGATTGTTCAGCTCATCCTGATATGTGTTGTGGATATAATCATTAATTGTAAAATATGGAGGCTAATATGGAACTAATAACTAAAATAAAAAATTGTTTTTGTTTTAAAGACGATCAAAAATATTATTTAATTAATTTTAAAGCAAGTAAATTTTGGGTATTTGATTACGAACTATATGATCCAAGTAAAGATATATCAAAATTAGATAATGATATTGTAGAAAAATTAATTTATGAGGGCGTAATAGAAGAGAATCCGTACTACAGAAGAATAAGACCAATTAATGGTTATTACCCCACAGAAGCTACTTTTTTATTATCTTCAGAGTGTAATTTAAATTGTAAATATTGTTATGCTGAAAATGAGCAACATCTTTATTTAGAAGAGAATAATGCTGAGACAGCAGTGGATTTTTTAATTAAGAATGCATGTAAATTAAAAAAAGATAAAATAACTATTAATTTTCATGGTGTTGGTGAACCTACTTTAAACCAAAAAGTTTTAAAAAAAATTTACTGCTATGCAAATCAGAAAGCTAGAAATGCTAATTTAAAAGTAGAATTTAAAATTACTACCAATGGAGTTATGAATCAGCAGTTGAGAAAGTGGTTATCCAAAAACATGTCTTTGGTAATTGTTTCGTGGGATGGTTGGGAAGATATTCAAAACAATCAACGTGCTCATTCTAATTTGAATTCTTATAAACAAGTAAAGGAAACAGTTAATTTGTTAATTAAGAATAATACTAATGTGGGAATTAGAACTACGGTAACTAATGAAAATGTTAGTGATTTAGCGGAATGGACAAAGTTTTTGGCTGATATAGGGGTTGATTATGTAAGTTATGAACCTGTTAATATTAGTGGAGCTTCTTTCGAAAATGGAGTAGAAGATATTAGTTCAAAAGCTTTTGTATCTAATTATTTAAAAGCGAAACAAATAGAAAATAAATATGGGATAAATGTTTATTACTCCACTCTTGAACTTGAGCAACCTATTTATTATCATTGTGGAGCTTACGGTACTAACTTTGTCTTAACTCCTAAAGGAGAGGTCAGTTTATGTTATGAAGTATTTACTAAAGAGCATGATAAAGCTGATTTATTTATTGTAGGTGAAGTTAATGGAGAAAGGGTAGAAATTAATAAGCATAAATTGGAACAATTAAAATCATCTGCAACAGCTGAGAGAAATAAATGTAATAATTGTTTTGCTCATTATCATTGTGGAGGAGGGTGCTTACTAAAAAGAAGTTTTTCTAAAGCTAGATCTACTGAAAAATCAGTTAAAAATAAATGTCAGATTAATAAACAGCTTTTATTAAAGAAATTCAAACAATCTATAAGAAGAAAACATTTAAAAGTTAATTCCATTTATAGTTTCAAATTAAGTATGCAGTAATTTTTTGATTATTATCTTCTAAATATTCAA
>JBNJFD010000057.1:0-11694 GCA_051746525.1 Bacillota bacterium
TAATTAATATCTAATTTCAAAACTATTATATTGACCTTTATAACTTTCATCTTCAACTTCTATATTATTCACTTCAGCAAAGGAAGGACCTTGTTTAACCTCTTCTAAAATTCGTTTTACTTTATCTTGTGCTCCAGTAAAAATTGCTTCAACTCTGCCATCAGCTAGATTTTTAACCCAACCATTTACATTTAAACGTTTAGCACTTCTAGAAGTAAAAGCTCGGAAACCAACCCCCTGCACTCTACCGCTTAAATAAACATGCTTACGAACTTTTTCTGACATAAAACCACTTCCCTTCCTTAGCTTTTAATTTACATAAAGGTCTTTTTTTTCCTGCAATTTTCTTAAAAATTTTAATAAATAAAGTTCATTCATTTCTTCTCTTTTGAATCCACTTAATCAATTTTTCTCTTTCATCTTTTGAAGTCGAAATAAATTCTAAACCTAAATAATATTTTAACCCACTACCACTAGAGTTTTGATTAACTTGAATTCTTAAAATCCTAGCTATAATTTTAGTAAGTGGAAATTGATCTAAATTAGAAAAACTGAGTTCTATTTTCTGTTCTGTTCTCAGCCCTTCTATACTATTAACTGCTATTTTCATTCCGCTAGCACTCATGTCAACTAATACTGCTTCAACCCAAGGTTCTTCCCCCAATAGTCTATATTCTACTGTTAATCCAACTGTAACCCGCATATATCTTCTTCTTTTAATCTTCTGTAAATCCCCTATAGGTTTAACTACTAATAAAGCATTAACTTTATTGGTTATTCTTTTAATTTTAACCTCTAATTCATATAGTACATTACTACCTTCGAAGGAAATAATATAGTCTTGACCAACTACTAAAGAAGAAAGCTTTTTTTGATTAGTTTCTAACAATTGCAAATCTATGCTTTGGGCATTAATTCCAATTACTTCAGCTTTATATTCTATTTCCTGCTTACTACTTCTTAAGTTAACTTTTTGCCCAGTATATAAATTAAAATTAGCCACGAGACTATATTCACTCCTTCATTTAATTAGTAAAATTTCCTCAAACCAAATTTGGCCTGAGGAAATTAATTAGCTTTATTTTTTCTATAACTATAGCAAAATAAGAGGATGATATCATCCTCTTATTTTTAGCAATTAAACAGCTTGAACCTCTTTAACATCTGGGATTTCCGCTTTTAATTTCTTCTCAATTCCATTTTTAAGAGTCAACTGCGACATTGGGCATCCTGCACAAGCACCCTGTAGTTCAACCATAACAACACCTTCATCTGTAACTTCAACCAACTCTACATCTCCACCATCTGCTTGTAATGATGGTCTAATATCTTCTAATACTTCTTTTACTTCTTCTTTCATTTTAATAACAACTCCTTTTATAAAATTATGTATCTCAAACATCTAATCTGTTATTTTTGTACTGTTAAATTTCCTCCATGATATCCTATATGCTTCCCTTCTTCCCAGCTAGTAGAGTCATACATGATTTTATATTCTATTCCTTCATCTAAATCAAAATAAGCTCCCCAGATTCCTGGTTCCTCTTTTTCTAAAGCATAGGTTTTATCAGTTGGATCCCAATTATTCATATCTCCAACTAAATGAGCTTCATCAATTTCAGAAATATCATGGTTTGTTAAATCAAGTTCAATTCTTACTAAATCATTTTCAGATTCATTGCCTTCTTTAGGCGAAGCATCTTCGGTTTTTAAATTGTCATCTGCTTCCCCCACAGCCATTAATTCTTTTAAATTAGCAAAACTTTTTGCTCCAATACCAGATACTTCTTTTACTTGTTCTAAAGAATCAAAACCTCCTATTTCTTCTCTATAGTTAACTATGTTTTCAGCAGTCACCTTGCCTATACCTTTTATCTTTTGTAATTCCTTAACACCCGCAACATTAATATTTTCCATAATTTATTCCTCCTTTTCTACTTATTAATGTATTAACCTGTTCTTATAAATATTAATTTTTTGGAATTTTAATCCAATAAAACTACATAAATTATTTATTTTAAAAAAATATATCCATATCCAATAAACTGAACTTATATTAATTTTATCATAAATATATAGATATGTCTAAATAATCTATAATATCATATTAAGTCCAAACAAAACTAAAACAATTCCTCCAATATAATCAGCATATTTTTCTACAATTATAAGATTTTTAATATAATCTACTATCATAAAAGAAAACCAAGTTAACACTGCAGTTATTACTCCAATAACTACAGTGTTAGTCATAATTACAGCAGCATCTAAATAATAAAGTACAGAAAAACCAATTCCTAAAGCATCAATACTTACACTAATTCCTAAAACAATATAAGTCCAGAACCGAATATTTTTATATCTACAGGCTTCATCATTTTTATATCCTTCTCGCAGCAGCAGCAGCCCAATTAATAAAACAATACCCCCACTAATATATCCTGTAATACTAAATATATATTGGTCAATATAATTTCCTAATCCTGCACCTAAAAAAGCAAACAAGAATTGAAAAAAACCAAAAGATAAAATAATACCTACTTTTTCTTTTTCTTTCATCTCTGCACCGCAGCCTATTCCCAAAGCTACTCCAAAAGCATCTAGAGCTAAGGCGACTGCTATCAAAACAATATTTGTCATTTTTTCACCTCAACAAAGTAATTTACACTTATTATTACCAGAATAATTAATATTATTGATTTTTCCCTCATTAACATTATATCTAAAATTGAACAATTATCAATGAAAATAAAAATGATTTAGCAATACTTTTATAATTATTGCCTATATGATATAATTAATTTTAAATAATATCCATTAAAGAAGGTGAATTGATTATGAATTCTAAAACTGCAATATTAACTGATAGTACATGTGATTTGAATTTGGATAAAATAAATCATATGCCCATTAAGATTCTTCCTTTAAAGGTTGTCTATTCAGAAGCAGAATATCAAGACCGAATTAATATCCAGCCCCAAGATGTTTATCAAAGATTTGCTTCTGAAATTCCTAAAACCTCTATGCCTTCCCCTCAAGAAGTTAAGCATGCTTTATTAGAGCTAAAAAATAAAGGGGTTGAAAATGTAATTGCCATTCATATTTCCAGCGGCTTAAGTGGAACTTATAATATGGTGCAAATGGTTAGCCAACAAATCCCGGATTTAAATATAAAAGTACTCGATTCTAAAGGGCTTTCCATGGCACTAGGTAGACTAGTTCTATATGCTGGTGAATTAATAGCACAACATTTGTCTTTTTCTGATATAGTAACTAAAGTTCAAAATAAAATAGCTGATATTGAAATCTTTTTTGTAGTCAAAACACTTAAATATTTAAAAGAAGGTGGTCGCATTGGTAAAGTAACAGGCACCATTGGAGAATTACTAAATATTAAGCCTATTATCTCTATTAATGATGAAGGTGAATATTACACTTATGCTAAAACTAGAGGTCGTAAAAGATCTATTAATAAATTATATGAAATTGCTGAACAAAAAATAAAAAAAGAATCCTGCAAAGTAGATGTAATGCACAGTGGAGCAATTGAAGAGTCTAACTCATTAATTACCAAATTCAAACAACTAGATAATGTTACAGAAACATTTCTCGGTCAAATTGGCCCGGCAATGATTGTTCATGCTGGTCCTGGATTAATAGGAGTTGCCATTACAAAAGTGGATTAAACGAGCTGATAAGCATTTAGCTATGAGCTTCACAGCTCATAGCTTTAAGCTAACAGCTAATTATAAATTATTTATAAAATTTTCCATTCGATTTAATGCTTCATAAATATTCTCTAAAGAAGACGCATAAGAACAGCGGATAAATCCTTCTCCACTAGCTCCAAAAACATTACCCGGAATAACAACTACTCCTGCCTCTTGTAATAATCTTTCAGCAAACTCCTCTGAGCTAAGTCCTGTACTTTGAATAGAAGGAAAAGCATAGAAAGAACCCTGCGGTTCAAAACATTCTAAGCCAATCTCATTTAGCCCTTTAACTATTACTCTCCGGCGCTGATTATAAGATTTACGCATTTTGTCTTTTTCTGCATTACCATTTCTTAAAGCTTCTAAAGCAGCATTCTGGCTGACAATAGGAGCACACAGCATTGTATACTGATGAATTTTCATCATTGCTTTAATAATTGGCTCAGGAGCAGCAGCATAACCAATTCGCCATCCTGTCATTGCATAAGCTTTAGAAAATCCATTTAGTAAAATTGTTCTTTCTTTCATCCCTTCTAAACTAGCAAAACTAGTATATTCTTCATTATATGTTAATTCTGCATAAATTTCATCTGCTATTACAAACAAATCATGTTTTTCTACTATTTCAGCAATCTCTTGCAATTCTTCTTTATTCATCACAGCACCTGTAGGATTATTGGGGTAACATAAAATTAAAACTTTACTCTGGGGTGTAATAGCTTTTTCTAATTCCTGAGGGTCTAATTTGAACTTGTTTGCTTGACTTGTTGGTATCTTAACCACTTTACCTCCTGCTAATTGACCTGCCGGCTGATAAGACACATAACTAGGTTCGGGTAATAGGAGTTCTTCTCCATCATTTAGTAAGGTTCTAAGGGCCAAGTCTACTGCCTCACTAACTCCTACAGTTACTAAAATTTCATTTTCTGGATTATAATTAACACCAAAACTAGATTTTAAATATTTACTTATCTCTTTTCTTAACTTCAACATCCCATAATTAGAGGTGTACATTGTATGCCCCTGCTCTAAAGAATAATAAGCAGCTTCTCTAACATGCCAAGGTGTTATATGGTCCGGTTCTCCAACTCCTAAAGAGATTACATCATCTACATCAGAAACTAAATCAAAAAACTTTCTAATCCCCGACGGAGGTATGTCCTGTACTTTTTGTGAAATCACCTGCTCCCAATTCATGGTGAAACCACTAACCTTTCACTCTCTTGCTGCTCCCCTTTAAAAATAACTCCATCTTTTTTATATGTTTTAAGCATAAAATGAGTAGAAGTGCTTTTTATATGATCAATAGTAGCTAACTTTTCGGCTACAAATAAGGCTACTTCTTTCATTGTCTGATCTTCTATTTTAACAGATAAATCATAACCACCTGACATTAAATATACCGATTTAACTTCTGGAAACTTATAAATGCGTTTTGCCACAGCATCAAAGCCTAAATCTCGCTCTGGTGTTACTTTGACTTCAATAAAAGCTGTTACAATCTCTTTATCTGTTTTATCCCAATCAATCAAAGTATTATACTTCACAATTACATTATCTTTTTCCAATTTAATAATTGCTTCTTCAACCTCTTCTGTAGTAACTCCAATCATAGTAGCTATATCTTCAGGAGTTAAACTACTATTATCCTCTAACAATTCTAAAATCTCATTTTTCATAATCATCTCTCCTTCTCTACTACTTTTTAAATAATAATGTTCTTTATGACCTATATTTATCCTGTTGCCCCTTGAATTTTGCTTTACTCAGAAACAAATGAATTCCCTTTGATATAAAACCTCCAGGGCTTATCTTTATATTCTTCTGCATAATCTATATTTATTCTTGTACTAGCAGCTATTTCATCTATTTCTCCATTATTTTCTTCTTTTACTATATACAACTGATTCCCATTAATTAAATCATATCCATCTAGCTGTCTGTCTATAGCTAAAGCTTGAGTTAATTTACCTGGTCCATTAGTTAAGTCTTCTATGCTATCACTTTTTATCCCTCTATTTTCTTTAATAATATCAAGTCCACTAACAGGCTCCACTGCTCTAATAAGAACAGCTTCGGGGACCTCAAGATCATTTACTACTACATTCAGCAAATTATATATACCATAAATCAAATAAACATATGCACAGCCACCAGTTTTAAACATTGTTTCAGTTCGAGAAGTCCGCTTATTTTGATAGGCATGACAAGCTTTATCTTTAGAACCAAGATAAGCCTCAGTTTCAACAATCTTTACTTTTATTTTTTGATTATTCACTTCTCTAACTAATATTTGACCAAGTAATTTTTTAGCTGCAGTTAGAGCATCTTGTTGATAAAATTGAGCACCTAAACGCACAGTCTCAATCACTTCCTTAATAATTTATCCACTGCTTTTAAATCATTATCTCTAATAATATTAATTAATTGTTCCACATATGCTTCCCGCTTTTCAGAATAACTTAATAATCCGTAAGCTAATTTTATTGAATCCAAATTTTCTCCTTGGGCTCTTAACTCAAATCTAATCTCTCTAAATTTTTGATAAGCATAATACTTATTTAAATTCAGCAAATAACTATTAAGGGCAGCTTCAATACTAGAGAATTTCTTGATTTTATATGTAGCATTAGCAGGTCTTTCTTGAGGAACTAATCCTGGAGTTTGAGAATCAAAAGTCCATTCTCCAAAAATATTATTAGCAGCAAGCGCAAATCTAGATGTTCCCCAACCAGATTCAGAAGCTGCCTGAGCTAAAACCAAAGAAATAGGAACAATATCTAATCTCTTTCGCAACTGCTCCATTTGTTTTTTAAAAGTAATATCTTCTTTAACACCATACTTTTTGCATTTTTCCTGCAGCCAATCATTATCTTCTCTAGTTAAATGACCATGCTTTGTATACTGCTTAATAATCTCAATTAATTTCTCCCGCTGTTTTAATAGCTCCTGATTAGCATTATAAGCCCCAATGGTCAAAATATTTAAAAAAAGATTTTTCTTTTTATCAATATTATTTATTTGGTTAATATCTTTAGGCAAATTAATTACCTTGACCTCTGGAATTTCAACTAACCTTCCTGCTTCATTCATTTTATAATCCTTTAATAACTCTTCCCACTGTTGATAGCTATCATAGCTTATTTTTTTGATTTCTTCTTCTGCAGATTTTTTTAAACCTGATTGAGTAGCTGCTTGTTCTGAATTTGAATCTTGCTGGTCTTTAAATAATATAACTCCTGCACTTAAACTAACCACTATTAAACAAGAAATAAGCAAAATCAAGTTAGATTGTTTAATACTCAATTTTCCATCAGGCTTAATTATATTAAATTTCACTATAAATTAACCTCCAAAATTACTTTAGACCTATTATACCACATAATAATTTGTTTTCAAACTACCTTTCTTAACTTAAAGATTTTCTTAATTCTTTTTCTTCACTAAGTGGAGTTTGACAGCTGAAATTTTGACAGATTTGAACTGTGCTGCTTTTTTGCTGCTTATCATTTGCCTGTTTTAAAGCTAAAGTACTAAAGGGTAAATATCGACTATTAATTACAGCTAAAAATTGTTCTGTTTTACCATCATTTCTATTATTAATTACAATCTCTTGGCCCGAATCTTGTAAATAGAAAAAAGACAACAAAGCTGCAGTATGAGCTGCCGGCTTCTCTTTAATTTGATAATAAAAGAATTTAAGCTGTTCTTCTAATTTGCTTAATAAAGCACTATTTTCTGTCAATTGAGCTAAACGCCAAAAATTTAATGCAGCAATAGAATTACCTGCAGGTAGAGCACCATCATAAACTTTTTTAGGTCTTGTAATTAATTTCTCTCCATCACTGCCATATAGATATAATCCACCTACATCTTGGTCCCAAAATAAATCAATTAAATCTTGATTTAAACTAACTGCCAATTCTAAATATTGCTCTTTAAAACTACTTTGATATAATTCAATTAATCCCCAGATTAAAAAAGCATAATCCTGTAGATAAGCTAAATAATCCGCTTCGCCATCTCGGTATCTAGCTAATAATCTACCATCTTCTCTAATCAATTTATCTTCTATAAATTGAACTGCTCTTTTTGCTTCCTCTTGATATTGTTCTTGGTCCAATACTCGAGCTGCTAAAGCTAAAGCAGCAATCATTAATCCATTCCAACCAGTTAAAATTTTATCATCTTTAGCAGGACGAACTCGTTGTTCTCTGTAAGCAAACAATTTTCTTTTTGCTGAGCTAAACTTCTGGTCTATTTTTTGCACACTTTCTGTTATAGCAATCAAATTAGGAATATTACTTCCTTCAAAATTACCTTCAGCAGTAATATCATAATAATCACAAAATTCCTGCCCCTTCTCAGCTCCTAAAACCTCTTTGATTTCTTCTTGAGACCATAAATAAAACTTTCCCTCTTCTCCTTCTGAATCTGCATCTTCTGCTGAATAAAAACCACCTTCGGAATCCTGCATATCCCGTAATAGATACTCTAAAATTTGTTGAGCAACCACCCGATAATCTTCCTCTTCCGTCTTTTGATATGCTTCTAAATAAGTTATTGCTAATAATGCATTATCATATAACATTTTTTCAAAATGAGGAACTAACCATTTCTTATCAGTAGAATATCTAGAAAAGCCATATCCTATCTGATCATAAATTCCACCTCGACACATACTATCTAAAGTCTTTTTTACCATTTCTAAAGATTGTTCATCTTCTTTTGCTTTACTATATCGCAGTAAAAATAATAAATTATGAGGTCTTGGAAATTTAGGCGCAGCACCAAAACCACCATGCTGATTATCAAAACTATACTTTAAACTTTCAAAACCTTGTTCCAACAATTCTTCTGCTGCCGCAGGAGATACTTCCTCACTAGGATTACGTTCTTGCCTGATTAACTGCTGCACTAATTGCTGCCCCTGCTGAATTAAACTAGCTCGATCACTCTCCCACTTCTCTACTACACTAGTTAATATATCTATTAATCCCGGCATCCCTCTTTTGCTCTCTTTTGGGAAATAAGTCCCAGCAAAAAAAGGCTCTTTTTCAGGAGTCATTATTATAGTTAAAGGCCAGCCCCCTCGCCCTGTTAAAACTTGACAAACTTCCATATAGATATTATCCACATCAGGACGCTCTTCACGATCTACTTTAATTGCCACAAAATTTTGATTAAGAATTTTTGCTACTTCTTGATCTTCAAAAGATTCTTTTTCCATTACATGGCACCAATGACAGGTTGAATAACCAATTGATAAAAACACAGGCAGATTTTCCTGCTTAGCTTTATTAAATGCTTTATCCCCCCAAGGATACCAATTAACAGGATTATGAGCATGCTGTAATAAATAAGGACTTTTTTCATGGATTAATTGATTAGTTTCTTTTTCCATTAATTAGCAACTTAGTCATCTTATAAGATGACTAAGTTTTTCACCTCCATTTATTATAATTATGACTATTACTCTAAACGTGATGTTGCCGCTTACAACAATCAATGCTATTAACTTAAACCAATATTATTATTATTTTTATTTTTTTATCTTTTATTCCTAAACAAACGTGAAACTTTTCTTCATTAATTGCAGGGAAAATTTGTATCATCTAGAACAATTACTTTATAAGCAGCTTTAAAAAGGAGTGATAATTTGCCTACTATAAATACTGATAAGTTATTAGAAGGTATGGTTTTAACTGAATCAATTTATTCTGAAAAAACCGGTGACCTTCTATTAAAAGAAGGAGTCACACTAAGTAAACAAAAAATCAAAGCTATTAAAAACAACAATATTGAAAAAGTTAAAGTAGCAGACCGTTATACTCTATTAATTAACGCTACTACAGCTACTTATAATGAACTAGAAAAAATCCTAAATCACAAAATCAAACGTCTAGCACCTGAAACCCCTGAAGCTAATACAGCAACTAAAATGGTTGATATTTCTAAGAAAGTACGGAAACTAATGCTTAAAATAATAAATAACGAAGCTGTACTTGAATTCTGTACTAGAATGAAATTAATTGATAATGATTTGTTTTTTATGCACTCTGCAACAACTTGTGCTTTATCTTTATTAGTAGCAGGTGCAATGGGGCTAGATGATAAAGAAATAATCAAAATTGGAACAGCAGCATTATTACACGATATTGGTTTGGGTGAAATGCCTTTTCTGATTAAACGAAAAGGTCCTGAAGCTCCCCGCAGTGATTTATGGGAACAACATCCAACTTATGGTTTCCATATTGCTAAAGAAGAAGGAATTGACCGCGACATCTGTAAAATGATATTACACCATCATGAAAATTGGAACGGCAGCGGGTTTCCTGACAATAAAAAAGGAGCAGCAATTCCGTTAGGTTCTAGAATAATTTCTGTTTGCGAAATCTATGATACATTAATTAGATATAGTGATTATCCACGCTATGAAGCAATTGAATATTTATATGGCGGCGGTGATTTTTTATTTGATACTGCTGTTGTCCAAGCTTTTACTGATAACCTAGCTGTTTATCCTTTAGGGTCCCTAGTCAGACTCTCTAATAATAAAGTAGGAGTTGTGGTTAATGTCCGTAAAAACAAAGGGCCCCGTCCAATTGTACGAATCGAATACAATAATGTTAATCGCAAAATCAATTCTAAAACTGTTGATTTAGGAAAAGAAAAAACAATGTTTATTACTGAAATAATTTAGCTATGAACTAGTTAGCCTTGAGCTGTGAGTCATCAAAATCATAAATCTCACGGCTCAAAGCTAATAACTATTAGCTTTCTACTCTAAAATTCGGTAATGTAACACAACCTGTGGAACTAGCAATTACATTTTGCTGTCCTGCTCTAGTATAAACACCCTTAAACTGTTGTTGATAAGCAAATAGTCCTACAATAAATTTATAAGCATTGAAGCTTAACTCTGTACCTTCTAATTCTGCTAACTCTCTTTCAGGGAGAGAACAAAACTCTTGAACTAAATAATAATCATCATTAGCAGCAATTCGTTTAACTTCTCTTTCCCATTCCTCAGTTGAAACATCTGCCCCAATTGTAACACCATTAGAGCCGTAATCGTCAAGGGGTTTTAATACCAGTCTGTTTTGTTCTGCAATAATTGCCTGCTGCTTTTTTTCACTTTCTAAAGTGATTAACTCTGTGCCGGGAATATAGTCGGCAATAAATTCCCTTTCCTCCTTTGTTAAAAATGGAAGCTGATTTGAATTATGTAAAATAGCAAAAATAATCTTATTATGAATGATTTGAGACCTAATCGGTCCCACCAAACAAACATCTTGTTCTTGATATGCTTCCCATAAATCTTCTAATTCTTGATAGTAATCCATTAAATCAGTTGTTACTGCTCTTCTATAAATTAAATCAACTTTAAAATCTGCACTATATAATTTATTGTTACGATATTCTAATTCTCTAGGGTCTACAATTTTAACATTATAACCCTGTTCAATAAGTAAATCTTTAAAATGTTTAAACTCACCAATCATCCCATAATTATCAAAATCCATAATTGCTATATTAGGAGTCTCTTCTGTATCAGAAAATTGATTATAACAGTCTAACATCGTTTCAATCCAAGTATTAACTACATCACAATAATCAACTTGATATTTCTCTTTTATTTTTTCAACTGCTTCAGCATTTAAAAAATGTTCTTCTAAAATATTAGTTTTAACCATCCCCGAGGACCCATCTGCATTAAATTCACAAAACTTTATATTGTCAATCCCATAATAAAAGATATCAAAACGAGCCATTGGAAAATCATCTTCATAACCGGGGTCAACTAAAATTAATTCTTCAAGCTGTGGTGAAAAATCAAAATAGGACCTGAATTTAGGATTATCCACATATTCTTGAATTATTCTATCTAAAATAGAACTTAACTTTTTAGTAATAGCGCTAAAAGAATCTAACTCTTGAGAACTAAAAAAGAAGGGTTGATATAAAAAAGGAATTACTT
>JBNJFD010000058.1:0-7252 GCA_051746525.1 Bacillota bacterium
GTTACCTGCTGCAAATCTCCACTCTGGTCAAATCCTACTACTGTTCCTTGGCCCCAGTGAGGATGTATCACTTTATCTCCTGCTTTATAATCTACTTGCTGCATCTTTGCTGCCACTTCTTCTTCACCACTACAGAATAAATCATCAGGGATGTCATCTAAAAATCTAGACGGCATTCTTGATTTAACCTGCCCATAAATTTTTCTATATCCTGCATTAGTAACAAACAGTTTCTCCTCGGCTCTAGTAATCCCTACATAACAAAGCCTTCTCTCTTCAGCTACTTCTTCTTCTTCACCCATAGACCTAGAATGAGGCAAATATTCTTCTTCCATTCCAGCTAAAAAGACTACTGGAAATTCTAATCCTTTAGCACTATGCAGCGTCATTAAAACTACTGCTGGCTGTGATTCATCTAAATTATCAACATCAGCAATCAAAGCTACTTTTTCTAAATATTCTCCTAAACCTGCTACTTCATTATCTGCTTGAAATTCTTCCATATCAGATAATAATTCTTTAATATTATCAATTCTATTTTTCGCATCTTCTGTATTCTTATCCCTTAAAGCAGCTAAATAAGAAGATTCTTTAAGCAGCTCTTTAGTCAATTCAGCAATAGAAAGTTCTTCCTTACGAGAACTTAAATAACTAATTATTTCTGCAAAAGACTCTACTTTATTAGCAAATCTAGTACTAATGGTTTCAATTTTATCTACTTGATAAACTGCTTCTAGCAAATTAAGACCATGCATAGTAGCATAACTTTTTAACCGTTCTAAAGTAGTGGGCCCAATTCCACGGCTGGGCTCATTGATAATCCTTTCTAAACTAACATCATCTTCTGGATTATACAATACTCGCAAATAAGCTAGCACATCTTGAATCTCTTTACGCTCATAAAACTTAAAGCCGCCAATAATGCGGTATGGAATATTTTCTTTAAGCAGTTGTTCTTCTAAATTTCTGGATTGAGCATTAGTACGATACAAAATTGCAAAATCATTTAAGGTTCTCTCATCTGCTTTTAATTCTTTAATATTATTGACAATATAACGTGCTTCATCCTTACCATTTTGCGCTTGATATAGGGTAATATCATCACCATCAGGATTAGCAGTCCATAACTTCTTCTCTTTACGGTCATCATTATTAGATACCACATGATAAGCGGCATCCAATATTTTCTTAGTTGAGCGGTAATTTTGTTCTAATTTAATTACCTTCGTAGTTGGATAATCCTGCTCAAAGTTTAAAATATTACTGATATCCGCTCCTCTAAAACCATAAATGCCCTGGTCATCATCGCCTACAACACAAATATTATTATACTTTTGTGATAATAGGTTAACTAATTTATATTGAGCATGGTTAACATCTTGATACTCATCCACTAATATATATTTAAATTTTTCTTGATAATGATCTAATACTAACTGATTATCTAATAATAATTTTACTGTCTGCATAATTAAATCTCCAAAATCAAAAGCATTATTATCTTTAAGACGCTGTTGATATTCGGGATAAACTTTTTTAACCTGCTGTTCCATATAATTTTCTGGTGTGAAATCATCTGGTCCTACCAATTCATTTTTAGCACTAGCAATTCGATATAAACAAGTTTGAGCATATTTTTTAACATCAATATCTAAATCTTTCAATACATTTTTTATCAACTGTTTTTGGTCTGTAGTATCAAAGATAACAAAATTAGAATCATAATCTAATTTATTACTTTCTTTTCTTAGAATTCGAACGCACATGGAATGAAAAGTACTCATCCAAATAGCCCTACTATCTTTTTTAATTAATTTATTAACTCTATTCTCCATTTCATTAGCAGCTTTATTAGTAAAAGTAACGGCTAAAATATTAGCAGGATTGACACCATAATTATGAATTAAATACGCAATTCGATGAGTTAAAACTCTAGTCTTCCCACTGCCTGCACCTGCTAAAATCAACAGCGGTCCTCGATTATGTTTTACAGCTTTTTTCTGTTCTGGATTTAACCCTTCTACAATCTCCATTATTTACCCCCTAGCAGCAGTTTATCCACTTGTTTTGTTACTTTATTTAAATTTTTCAAACTTAGAATTAAACTTCTACTTAAACTCAAATTTCATTATATCTTAATTTATTCAGCTTGTCTAATTCAATTCTCTTTCTAAAAAATCTTTAGAAATTCTACTATTAAAAACAGCCAGTCATATTTTATTTTTTAATCCATAAAATAATTATAAGACTGAAAGAAGGTGAGCTAAATTAAAAAAGTAATTATTGCTTTGTTTATCTTTATTTTAGTAATTTCTTTTACTTTAGGAAGCTTGTTTAATTTAATCTTTATTAATCAACAATCTACTGCTGCTCAACAAACAACTTTGCCTAAAATTGAATTAAGAACTTTAAATTATAAAACTACTACTTTAACTAAACTTTCAAAACCTAGTCTGTTGTTATTTTTTCTACCGCAGTCTCCTACTTGTCAACAACAATTAGATGTTTTATCTACTATCAAACAGCACAATGACCTACAAATTAATATCACTGCAATAGCAATTGGTAATCTTGCTCCTAAAAAACTACAACAACTAAAAACAGAAAAAAATATTCAATTTGATTTTTTGATTGACAGCAGAGCAGAACTTACAGAAAAGTTAAAAATTTCAACTATTCCTACTCTAGTTTTTTATCATCCTCAACAGCAGCTTAAATTCACAGAAGGTCTCAGCCCAGAAAAAGATTTACTAAATTTAATTAATCAACATTTAATAGTCAATAACTAGATATTTTTTCTAAAACCATAATTTTATTTTATTCGACATTGTTCGACATAACAAGCCCAGCTTTTTTTCTTAGACATAAAAAAAAAGAGTAGTGCTTTGGCTGACACCAACTCACTACTCTTTTAAGTAATTTTATTTATGCAGATGTTGCTTCATTTGTTTCTTCCATCTCATCTAAGCATTCATCACAAATTATCTTACCTTTGAATTCTATTGTATCTCCAGCATTACCACAGAAAATACAAGCAGGCTCGTACTTTTTCAAAATCACTTTATCCCCATCAACATAAATTTCTAATGGGTCTTTAGTATCAATATTTAACGTTCTTCTTAACTCAATTGGAATTACCATTCTTCCTAAACCGTCTACTTTTCTAACAATACCTGTTGATTTCATCTTGAAAAACCCCTTTCGAACATTATTTGTTTTTTTGACATGATTCGACAAATCCTATAAAGTGAATTATATCAGCTATACCAACTTTTGTCAAGAAGCTTTTCAAAATTTCTATTTATGGCTAAATTGAGGTCTTTAGCAAAAAAAACCAATATAAATCCTAAAAATGTTAACTATTTAAGATATTACGTGCTATTACAATGCCTGAAGAAGAGGCTTGCATAAGTCCTCTAGTAATTCCTGCTCCATCTCCTGCAACATATAAATTATCTATTTGCGTTTCTAAATTATCTTTTATTTTTAAACGAGAAGAGTAAAATTTAACTTCTACTCCATATAATAAAGTATGACGTGAATAAACACCTGGACAAATTTTATCTAATGCCTGCAGCATTTCATCAATTGCTTTTAAATGTCTATAAGGCAGTACTAAGCTTAAATCACCTGGAGTAGCATCTTTTAATGTAGGTTCAACTATACTCCGAGAAATTCTTTTTGGAGTTGACCTTCTACCGTCAAGAAAGTCTCCTAGGCGCTGTACTATTACTCCTGCACCTAATAAATTAGCTAATTTAGCTACATCCTTACCATAAGTAATTGGTTCTCTAAATGGTTCAGTAAAAGTTTTGCTCACTAACAAGGCAAAGTTAGTATTATCAGTTTTTTCTGTAGCATGACTATGACCGTTAACTGTAATTAATCCATTATTATTTTCATTTACAACCTCTCCATTAGGGCACATGCAGAAAGTTCTAACTTTATCCTCAAAAGTTGGAGAATGATACACAAATTTAGATTCATACACTACATCTGTCAACTCTTCCATCACTGCTGCAGGAAGTTCCACTCTAACTCCAATATCTACTGGATTAATTGCCATTGGAATCCCTAAACGATTTGCCTCTCCAGCTAGCCATTCTGCATTCTCTCTTCCGGGAGCAACTACAACTTTATCACCATATATTTCTACGCCCCCTTCGGTTTTAATTCCCTGCACAACATTAGAGTCTGTTACTATCTTTTGCACATTGACTCCTGTTCTAACTTCTACTCCTTTAGCAACTAAATGATTTTTCATTTCACTTAATACGCTTTTACTGTGCCCAGTACCTAAATGTCTGATCTTAGAAGGTATAAAATTCAATTCTGCTAAAGCAGCATCACGATTAATTTCTTCAATTTTTTCCTCATCTGGACCGTAAACTTTCTCTGGAGCACCAAACTCACAGTACTTTTGATCAGCATAATTAATCAATTCCACTAATTTTTCTCTGCCTATATGTTCATCTAGATTACCACCAATTTCAGGCGACAAAGTTAATTTTCCATCACTATAAGCTCCAGCGCCACCCCAACCACAGACTATTGAACAGTTTTTGCATTTAATACAATCTGTACCTTGAGTCTTTTTGGGACAATCGCGATCTTGAATATCTCTTCCTTTTTCTAAAATAATAATATCTAAGTCACTTTCTTCCACTAGTTCTAAAGCCGTAAAAATCCCGGCTGGACCAGCCCCTACAATTACCACATCATAATTTTGCGGCATCTAATCAGCCCTTTCTTAAAATAATAAGATCTTAACCTTAAATCAAAAACAGAACTTTAAGCAAAATCCTTGATAATATTACCATATTAAAACTAAAATATCAAGTTTGCACTAACCTAACTAAGCGCAGAAAAAAAGACGGTTCCCCGCCTCTAAAAATTAAATTGCTTAAATTTACTTGAAAGGAGAGCTCAACAGCGCCTTCTTAATTAACTTTCCTAAATAAATATATAACACAGTTACTACTGCAATTACTGAATACATAGACACTAAATTCCCCAGCACTATAAAATCATAAAACCCATGTAACAACACCACTTGAATTAAGCCTACAGTAATCAGTTTTGGATTTTTTTCTAATTTTGCTCTACCTAAATAATAACCTAAAATCCCAGAAAAAGAGGCATGAATTAAACTAGTAATAAAAGCCCTAGTCAATCCTACTTCAAATCCTAAAGCATAAGAATACAATAAGTTTTCAAAAGCAGCAAACCCTAACCCTGCTGAAATCATATAAATAATTCCATCTACTACTTCATTAAATTCCTCAGACTGATACACAGTCTTTTTTATGACTAAATACTTTAAATATTCCTCAACTAGACCAACCACCAAAACAGTTAATAGCAATAAAATCAATAAATTAGGTGGGTTAGCAATCATTCTAGCAAAAGGATATTCTAATAAAAAAGCCGGAAAAACTGCTAGAACACCATAAAAAAAAGACTTTAAAACTAAAGCAATTGGCTCTGGCTCGTACTTATCTTTGCGATAAAAATAATACACCCATAATAAGCCAGGGCCAAAAGAAACGGCTAACAACTGTAAAAAATACATGTTAAGCCCCCTAATTAAATATTAAAACTAATATTTATAGTTTGCAGCAAAACTTCTGGGATTATTATGGGAATTTTTAGGTGTTAATCATAAATATAATAGTAATAAAATAATTATCACTATAAACAACCCTACTATAGTAAAGATCACAACTTGCTGATTATTCATTCCAGCTCCACCTGCAGAAGTGTCTTCCCCATCAATATTATTTCCTTGTGATTCAGGATGAGACAGCATCACTTTAGGTCCTACTGTTAAATTTCCATAAATCTTTTCTCCTAATTGAACTAATACTTGATAGCGGTCTACACCTTCTTTATATTCTATTTCTTCAATTGTTCCCACTCCTAAACCATTAGAAATTTTAATTCTATCTTTTAACTCACCAGTTAAATCCCGCTTATCTGTTATTCTAACTAAAATTTCATCTCCTTCACTAAAAGAAGTAATCAATTTCCCGCTAATAGCTGATATCACAGGAGAACAATTTAATTTCAAATCAACATCCAACCCACTACTTAACCCTTCATCGCTACTATAATCACTTAAACTTTCTCCTGCTCCTAAAGAGCCTTCCTCTTCGTCAGCTTCACTCTTAGCAAACTTTTCTGGGTAAATAGCTGCTAACTCAGATTCAGAAATGAAGTCCCACTTTAACTCTAATTTAATTTCTTCTTGCTGTTCGTCTTCTATAATTTCCTCAATTAACTCTTTAACTTGCTGCTCTTTATCAGAAGTTAATAATTCAACTACTTCTGTTACTATTAAATTTTTCTTTATTTCTCTGCTTATTTTTTTATCTTGGCTATTATCTACTGCTAATACATTTTTTAATTGCTCTCGAAACTCCTGATCAGTTATGTCTAAGACCACATCGTAAATTTCATCTTTAGTCGAAGAACCTAAATTTACATAATCAAAATTAGCAGCCTCTTGTTCTCCTATCAACTCAAAAATACCATATGTTTTATTACGTCCTCCAAACTTATAGTGCCCGCAAAGTACTACAAATTCTTGCTCTACCTCTTCATTTTCTTCATTTTCTTCAACCTCTTTCTCGTCTGCCTCTCCAGCACTAAGATCTTGTTCTTCTGTAACTTCTTGTTCCTGATCAGTCATTATTTTCACCTTCTTTATAGACGATTTTGTCTGTTATTGTTATTACCTTCTGTTAAACTATTTCAACATTTAATATCTTTTCTCCTGCAAAAAATAATATTGAAATAAAAAAAGTCGGCTAAAACCGACTTATATAACATAAGGTTATAATACTTTCTTTACTTTTATTTTAAAATTTGATTAGGCATTTGGCTAGCCTGATCTAGTGCCTGTAAAGTAGCATCAGCAGCATCTAAATAATTTTTGATATTATTTGCCTTTTGATTTAAAAACTGCAGCTGCTCTGAAAAAATATCTCTTTTAGAAAAAAAAAGCACTAAAATTAATACTAGTAATAATAAATCCTGATCCCATAATACAGCTTGAGTTTTATTTTGCTCCTGAGAATTATTTTCTTCTACTGTTTCTTCTTGTTCTTGTCTTGAATCAACATCATCTTCTGACATTATAACTCCCCCCCTTTTTTATATTAAACCCCGCTAAAATACTAACCATAATAGTTCCACTTACTATATCATACGAAAAAATAAAAAAAATGTTACTTTTTAATCAATTTATCAA
>JBNJFD010000058.1:7352-11395 GCA_051746525.1 Bacillota bacterium
AATAGATTAAAAGGAGGCGATACTATTATGTATCAAGATGATTACTTATTCTTTCCAGAAGCTAAAACTATGGATAAACTACTCAGTGTATTTAATATTCAATCTCAACAACAACTGCAGCCGGAGAAAGTAATTAATATTTTAAGCTTACTAAACTTATTAAATATAACTAGCAATAATAACCCTACCGATTCATTAAATTTAAATAATAATCAAACTATTAATAATTTAGTTGAGAACTTGCAATCTCAAAATAACAACAATCCCCTAGAAAATTTAATCAATTCAGTTGAAGGTAATAATTCTAGCAACACCTCTCCTTTAACAAACTTATTATCAATGGTTAATGGTGGCCAAAATAATAATCAAAACAATACTCTAGATCCTACTTTAGTCTTAAAATTAATGAATTTAATCAAACAATTTAAGACTACTACCCCAACTAAAGAAGAAGAAACAGAAAGAAAATCTACTAATGAGCCCGTTAAATCTGAACCAAATTCTAATGCACAACAGGAAGAATAGGGTCTTGGCTATGAGAGCTGAGCCTTGAGCTCTGAGCTAAAGACAAAAAATTAGTCCTTAAATTATTAAAAAGTCGGTGCTCACCGACTTTTTAATAATTGCTATTCTTTTAAAAATTATCTAATAGACTCAGCGCCTGATTAGTCTTATCTTCCTGCTCTTGGCCCTGATAAACAGTTGTTCTTAATTGACTGGTCTGCCTTATTCCTCTGCCAGTTACTATTTCTTTTAGCAAAGAATTATTCTCTTCTAATAAAGATCTTAAACCTTTGGGATGTTCTTCTTTAATTTTATTGATTAATCCTGACTTTACTTCTAAATCAGAATTATTATGTTCTAAATAAAATCTAATCATTTTACGCATAAAATCTGATTTACTATTAAAAGATTTTAATTCCTGCTCTAACCTCTCAATCTCAGCAACGGAAAAATATTTTTCTGTAATACGGACACTAAACAATAATCTAGTCATAATAATTATTCACCACTACTAGCAGCTACTTTTTTTTGATTAGCTTGTATCTCTTTCTGACTTTGCTCTTGTTTTTTTTCTTCTTTCTTTTGATTGAGTTTCTCTTTTAACCGAGATTCAATTTTACGCTGTAAAGCTTTTCCTAGTTTAACATAGCCACGGCAATTGCTGAACTGTGGTTCAAACTCAACTAATTGACAGGGAAATCCTGCTAAACTATCTTTAAGGTCATCAAATAATAATACTGAAGCCCCACCTGTAATTAAAACCTTATCAATCATTAAATAAGACTCCCAGCGGTTTTTAATCTGCAAAGCAATATCTTGGGCCAATTTTTTTATCTCCTGCTCTTTAACTTCTTTAAAGTTATGAATTTGACCTCGCACTTCAATATAGTCTTCACCTTTTAAAATTTGCTTTTTAATAATATCCTGAGACACATCAATATCTAAGTAATCTTGAATTTTTTTGAATATTCTTTTTCTAATTCCTTCACTAAAAGAAATCGGCGAACCTTTAATCAGCTCTCCTCTATTAAAAGCTACGCAGTCGATAGTCAATCCTCCCAAATCAACTATTCCTAATCCTCCTTCAATATTTTCCATTACCTGACCTGTTTCATCCATAATAAAGTCGTAATAAGAAGCCAATCCCTGCGGGATAATTGTTGTCTTTTTTATTTCTATTTTTTTAGAAATAAATTTGTTATTAATGTTTTTTAACTTGACTTTAAAGGTTTTAGTTAACTGCTCTTCAAAAGATTGTTTATGATTTTCATAATATTTGATTGGTAACCCTGTCACTAAATGGTCAATAGTAATCAGATCTGCTTTAGGAAATAGAAGGCTAATTCCTGCTAATAATTTAGCAAATTCTTCTGGCTGTTCATATTTGTCTACTGCCAATGAATAACCTATTGAAGAAGAATTCTGATTAACCACATAATCTCCTACTCGGTAAGCAGCAAATTCATTATTTTCTGCTCCTCGAATTAAATCAGCCTGAATTTTAACTATCATTTTTTCTGGGTCAAATTTTTCTACTAAATTATTCTTTCTTTTCAAGACTTCAAAGGAAGTATCAGATAAAACACCTGTTTCTTCAACTTCTGCTAAAGATGGAAATAGCAGTTGCTGTTCATTAGCTAATATCTTAACTGAATCATAGCCCAAATCTACTCCCATTACATCAATCTTTTCTCCCCTCATCAAAATTACCCCCTATAAATTATTGACCTAAACTGAGTTCTGCTGCTGCTCTGCCATCTTATTATCTAAGAAAGCATCTAAATCTTGTTTGCGAACTATCCATTTCCCTCCTAATTTAATCCCTGGAATCTCACCTTGATTTAACATGTTATAAATTGTTGTTTCAGAACGATTTAAATAATTTGCCACTTCCCTAACTGTAAGATTAGATTTTTTCATTTTTATTCCTCCTATTGATTTTTGTTTACCTCCAGTTATATAATATAAAAAAATGACATTTATTTCAATAGTTTTTTGGAAAAAATTTCTTATAACTGATATCGAGCCCTATTTTATTTGAATTTATAGCAAAAAAATAAAAAAGACCAAGATTAACTTTGGTCTTTAGTATCTTTACCCTTTAAAGCTATCTTTATTTCTTTTCTAACCTGTTTATCTTCTTCTTTTTTCAAGGCTGCTTTTAATCCCTGCTGCGCCTCTAAAGAATAAATTTCTCCTAGAGCCCAAGCCGCATGCCCTCTGACTATTGCTTGAGGATCTTCCTTTAAGGTTTGCAGTAAAGCAGCAACTGCAGCTTCCTTTTGTAAGTTTCCTAAAACAACTGCTGCATTACGCTTAATTGGTCTTTTCCCCCGCCAATTCATAACTGTATCCCCAAACTTATCTTTAAATTGTTGATTAGTTAATTTAAGTAATGGCACTAATTCCGGATATCTTCCCAGCCCATCTTGACAAAACTCAGGATGAGCAGTCTCTGTCACCTCTTGATTATAAGGACAAACTTCCTGGCAGGTATCACAACCCCAGATTCTTACTCCTATATCTTTTCTTTCCTGCTCATCTAAATATCCTTTAGTTAAAGTAACTTGTCCTAAACATTTTGCTGCATTTAATAAATATTCTTCTTCTAAAGCACCAGTAGGACAAGCATCTAAACATTTAGTGCAGTCCCCACATTTTTCTTCTAACGGTGAATCAAATTCCAACTCTAAATTAGTAATTATTCCTCCAATAAAAATCCAAGAGCCATATTCAGGATGAATAATACTACAATTTTTCCCCTGCCAACCAAGGCCTGCTCTTTTAGCTAGGGCTCTATCTACTGTTGCTCCTGTATCAACAAAGGAATAAGTTTCTACATCTTGTTCTTTTGTTTTTAAAAAATCTGCCAATTTCTTTAATTTAGCTCCTAAGACTTGATGATAGTCTTGGCCCTGAGTAAAGCGTGATAGTTTACCTCTTAAACCTGTTCTAGATTCATCTGTTGAACAGTAATAAGAAACAGCCACTACTATCACTGATTGTGCATTAGGTAACACCTGACGGGGACTCGTAATCAAATCTAAATCATCTTTAACAAATTTAGATAATTCTCCATTCTCTTTTCTAGCCTCCATAAACTCTTTAGCTTCTGTTAAATTAGCAGCAGTTGTAATTTTAACTTCATCTAAGCCAAGTTCTAAACCGTATTCTTTAATTTCTTGGGCTAAACTCATAATCTCACCTTCTAATAAAAAATAATAATTTAAAAAGCGGTCACAAAGACCGCTATAACAAAACTTAAACCTCTTTAATTGCATCAGTAGGACAGCTAGCAATAGCATCCCTTGTTTCATCCTCTAAATTACTGGCAACTTCTTCAGTAATAGCTGGGGCATCTTTCATCATACCTTATTTTTAGCAGTTATTCAATTCATTGTCTTAAATTCAGCCATCCTTTTCTTGGCTTTTTCAATCACAAAATTCACAAAACTTAAATTGTTTACAGGAATCTCTTTATCAATAAAGAATATTAATAGGTAGTACAGTACATATCAATCTTAAAATTACATACTATA
>JBNJFD010000059.1:0-11110 GCA_051746525.1 Bacillota bacterium
GACAGGAAGCTTAAATATATTCACTTATTTTGGGTTTATAAATCAAGAGTTAAAGAGATATTGGGATTTAGTTGAAGCTGAATTAAGAGGAACTAGAAAGAAATTAGAGCCTACATTTATGACTGTAGAACCAACGCATTATTTAATGACTTCTTTTGTGAAACAAGCCCGTGAGCAGGGCAGTTTCATTGAAGTTAATGCTACAGAGCAGCAGATTGCTCTACAGTTGATTAATAATTTAAATTATGCAGCATTAAATACATTAGAATTAGAACAAGTAAAAACTAGATTATTTAATTGGGCTGCAGTGCAGGAACAGAATGAATCTTATCAAGATGCTTTTAAAATCATGAACCGGTTTAGAGAGTTATGTTTACAAGAGCGGTGTTTGGATTATTCTTTAGTGATAGAATTATACAATCAGATTTTACTCCAGAAAAAAGAATATCAACAGCATCTTAAAAATAATTATCGTTATTTAATAGTTGATGATTTGGAAAAAAGTTCACCAGCATTACAGGATTTAATAGAGTTATTATTAACTACAACTCAAGAAAGTTATTTAGCTTATAATCCTGCTGGAGGATTTGAAAAGTTTTTTGGAGCTGCTCCTGACCTTGCTGCAGCTAGATTTATGGAGCAGGCAGAAGTTATTGAATTAGGAGCTTCTCATACTGCTTCGCCGCAGGCAGAAGAAATGGCACAACAAGTAGCTGATAAAATTTTGTTAGACCAAGAATTAGAGTATAATGATTTTATTATTAAAGAGCAGTTAATTAAAGAAAAATTTCGAGGAGAGATGTTAAATAAAGTCACAGAAGAAATAGAGAAGTTAGTTAAGCAGGGAGTAAAACCAAGTAATATAGCTTTAATTGCACCTCAGATAGATAAGATATTAGAATTTGTAATTAATAAAGATTTTGAAGAGCAGGAGTATGCACTACTTAATTTAAGAAGAGAAAGAAGACTATTAGATAATTCCTTTGCTGAAGTATTAATTGTATTAACAATTTTAACTAATCCAGACTGGGGATTAGAACTTAACTTTTCTTCTTTAATTCAAACCTTTAATTTAATTTTAGGATTAGACCCTGTCCGGGCGGCTTTATTAGCAAACCGAGTAGAGGGTTATAACTTGCCTGATTTAGAAAACAATCCAAAATTGAGAGAACGAATTGGTTTTGATAATGCTAAGCAGTATGACAAATTCAAAGAGTGGATTACAGATAAACAAGCTAAGAACTTTGAACTAGAGTACTTCTTTCGAGAGGCATTTGGAGAGTTATTAGCGCCAATTTTAGAATCAATCAATGATTCTGCTCAGCGGGAGAAAATTATTTTATCCTGTCGTAAGATTATGGATTCTATTGTTAAATTCAAAAATTCTGTAGAAGAATTTAAACAGCTGGGGCAGCGGGATATAGGATGTAGATTTATTGAAATGGTTTTAAATGGGACTTTAGCTGCTGAATTACTATTTGGCAGTGAAGAGAAAGATAATAAAGTTATTTTAGCAACGCCTTATACATTTTTATCTTTACCAGATGTTAATGAAGTAGAGTATTTATTTTTATTAGATTTATCCAGTGAATTATGGTTATTAGGCAGCGGGAAGGAATTAAGTAATCCTTATGTATTATCACGTCAGAGTGATGGACAGTGGGGAGATAAGATTGACCAAAATCTTAGAAAAGAGCAGTTAGCTCATTATTTACAAGGTATATTTAATAAAGTTAAGACGGGGTTATATTTAGCAGATAGTGATTTAAGTAGTCGCGGGTGGGAACAAGAAGGACCACTAGGAGAATGGTTAGCCGAAGATAAAGTTGAGGTGAATAATAATGGTTGATTTAGAGGAAATAGAGCTAAGACCGGGCCAAGATAATGTATTAGAATATGAGTCAGGTTATATGGCAGTTCCAGCAGTACCTGGAGCAGGCAAAACCTTTACTTTAGCTCATTTAGCAGCGGAATTAATTGCTCAAGGAAAAGTACAGCCTGGGAAAATATTAATTGTAACTTATATGAACTCAGCTGTAGCTAATTTTAGAACGAGAATTAATAGCTTTCTTAAAGCCTATGGCCTGCCTCCCAATAGAGGATATGATGTTAAAACACTGCATTCACTAGCAGTTAGCATTTTAAAACAGCGGTCCGATTTAGTTTTAATCAATGACGATTTTACTGTGATTGACCAACAGCAGCAGCGGCAGGTAATTAAAGAGATAACGGGGCAGTGGTTAGCTAATAACCAACAGCGCTGGAAATCTATTTTAACTACTTCTCGCAAAGCAGACAAATGGAAAAAGAATTTTCCTTATACTGTGATTAGTTGGATTAGTTATCTTAAAATGCGGGGGATAGATAGAGAACGTGCTTTGAAATTGCAACAATATGCAGCAGAAAATAGCTATTTATCTTGGGCATTAGAGTTATTAGTAGCTTATATTGAAAATTTAAATGAGCGAGCCTGGCTGGATTTTGATGATTTATTAATTAATACTTGGAGACTGCTTAAATCAGATCAGGAATTTTGTCAGCGTTTAAGTGCTAAGTGGACCTATGTATTTGAAGATGAGGCGCAGGATTCAAATTTAGTGCAGGAAACTATTTTACAGTTAATTGCTGGAAAAGAGGGTAACCTAGTACGGGTAGGTGATTCTAACCAAGCAATTATGGGCACCTTTACTGCTGCTGACCCTGATGTGTTTAGAAAGTTTTGTGCTCGGGAAAATGTTGCCCAGGAATCAATTTTATATTCTGGGCGTAGTAGTCAAGATATTATTGATTTAGCTAATCACCTAGTAGATTGGAGCCGCAATAATCATCCGCAGCCAGCCTGTCAAGATGCTTTAGAAGAACAGAAGATTAAAGCTGTAGGGGCAGAGAACCCTACTACTACAGGGCATCAAGTCACAGCTGAGTCTTTTACAACTCAAGAAGAAGAAGTGGATTGGATAGCTCGCCGGGCTGGATTTGAATTAGAAGATAATCCTGAGCAGAGGATAGGTGTATTAGTACCAGATAGTTATGCTCAGCAGGAAGTTGTGCAGGCTTTAGAAACTGAAGGCTTAGAGGTGGAAGCTGTAGGAGAGTTGAACCAAGAACAGAAGTATACTATTGAAGCTTTAATTACAGCAGTAGCTTATTTAGCAGAGCCTCAAGATGAACAGAAGTTGATGAAATTATTTAAAGATGTTTTTCTAAGAGAACATGATGATGAGACGCTACAGATATTAGAGCAAGTATTTAAGGCAGCAAAGCTAGAAGAACTAATTTATCCTTTAGGAGGTCAATTATCACCAACAGAGCTGCCGGAAGATTTATTTAGTCAGCAGCGTTTATATCAGGGTTTTAATGAAGGACGCCGCGAAGTGCAAAAGTGGCTGGAGGCTAGTATTGAATTACCTCCTGATGAATTAGTTTTATTTATAGCTGAAAGATTAGCCTTTAGTGGGGATTTATTAGCTTTAGTGCAGGGGATATCCTTACAAATTAGAGATCAATTAAGGTTAAATCCAGAATATAGATTAATTGATATTATGGATCATCTCTTTGATTTAAAACGGTCTTTTCAGCAATTAGCAGATAAGTTTAACAAATTGAAAGGATTTGAACCGCAATCAGGTGTAATTACAGTTTTAACTGCTCATAAGTCTAAAGGATTAGAATGGGATACTGTATTTGTAACTACTATTACTAGAGATAAATATCCAATGACTTTAAAAGATAGATTTAAAGGAGAATTGAATTATTTAGTTGCCGGCAGAAAAAACCCTAAAGCCCAGGTAGAAGCAGAATTAGAGCGATTAGTAGATAAGGCAGAATATCAAGATTCAAATCGAGAAGCTAAAATAAAAGTTATTAAAGAACGGATTAGATTATTATATGTAGCAGTAACTAGAGCAGAGAAAAATTTATATTTAAGCAGCCATCAGAAACGGCCCAGTACTTATGGGAATGGTTGGTGGAATGTTAGCCCTAGTTTAGTATTTAGAATTTTAGAGCAGTTTATAGAAGGGAGTATTAATCATGGCAGCTAAAGATATTGATCAGCTATATTTTAGTGCTTCATCACTGAAAACCTATCAAACCTGTCAGTTAAAATTTAAAAGGCGTTATATTGATGGATTATTTTGGCCTGATGATTGGGTTAAAGATGAAGAAAAAAAGAAAACTCAAGAGTTAGGGCAGTTATTTCATACATTAGCAGAAAGATATTATTTGCGGGGGAAAATAGTAGATACTAAGGATGTAATTGATAGTCAACTAGTGCAGTGGTTAGAACGTTTAATTGATTTTAGGCCTTATAAGCAGCAGGATCAATTTTTGCCTGAACAAAGACTGCAGCTTAACCAAGGAGAATTAAAATTATTAGCTAAATATGATTTGTTACATCTACCTCCTGATAATCGAGCTGTGATTTATGATTGGAAAACCTATGCTAGAAATTCTAAAGCTAGTTTTTTAAAGCGCAGTTTACAGACCATAGTCTATCGTTATTTATTAGTAGCTGCAGGCTCGGATTTTTCTCCTACAGGAAATTGGGAACCCCAAGATATAACTTTAATTTATTGGAATCCTCGTTATCCTGATAGTAGTATTGAATTTCCTTATAGTGAAGAACAATTTTTAAAAGACCAGCGTAAAATCAAAGGATTAATTAAAAGAATTAGAGAGACTAACTATGGAGTAGATGAAGATGTACTGGCTACTAGTGATGAAACTAATTGTTTATATTGTGAATATAGACCAATTTGTCATGGGGAACCAGCTTTAGAAATAGAACCGAAAGAAGAAGATTTGGATTTAACAGAAGATTGGGATGAAATTGAAGCGATAACTTTTTAATGATGGTGGTGAAAAGATGACAGTTAAGATAGAATACCAAGAAAATATAGAACTACCGCAGTGGTTATTAGAAAAAGTAGATAACCACCGCTTATTAGCTAAATTATTATTTCAACGGGGAGTAGATACTCCTCAAGAAGTAGAACAATTTTTAAACCCTGATGACTATCAAGGAACTAAAGCTGCTGAATTTCCTGGAATGGGAAAAGCAGTAGAGTTGATTATAAAAGCCGTAGCAGACGGACAGAAAATTTGTGTTTATGGAGATTATGATGCCGATGGAGTAACTTCAACAGCAATCTTAGTTACAATGCTAAGGGCACTAGATGCGGATGTTAGCTATCATATTCCTAATCGTTTCACAGAAGGATATGGCATGGATAGTGGAGTTGTACAGAGTTTAGCTGCTGATGGAATAGATTTAATTATTACTTGTGATTGTGGTATTTCTAATCACGAAGAGGTTAAATTAGCTAAAGAATTAGGAATGGATGTAATTGTCACAGATCATCATGATTTGCCAGAACAATTACCAGAAGATGCTGATGTAATTTTATCTCCTAAGCTATTAGCAGCAGAACATAAGGCTTATCATCTGCCTGGAGCAGGGATGGCTTATTTTTTAGCTCAAGCTGTGTTAAGAAAAGAAGATCAAGCTAAATTAGCTGCTAAGTTAATTGATTTTGCAGCGTTAGCTATAGTAGCAGATGTTGTCAGATTAAGAGGAGAAAATCGTTATTTGCTGCAGCAGGGTTTGAAATCTTTAGCTGCTACTAGTTGGCCGGGAATAGCAGAATTATGTCGAGTAGCTAAAATTGAATTATTTCAGATTTCAGAAGTTGATATTGGGTTTAGAATTGGCCCTCGTTTAAATGCAGCTGGTAGAATTGATAAAGCAGATAAGGCTGTAGAATTGTTGTTAGCCCGAGAAGAGCAGCGGGCTAAAATGTTAGCTGAAAAATTAAATCAGATTAATCAACAGCGCAAAAAAATTGGTTCTCAGATGAAAGAGGAAGCTTTAGCAGTGGCAAAAGATAAACCGGACGGATCAGCAATTGTTCTTTATCAACCTGACTGGCATCAGGGGATAGTTGGGATTGCAGCGGGACGATTAGCTGATAAATTTAATGTTCCTGTATTATTATTATGTGATAAGGAGAATTCTGAAGAGATTATTACTGGGTCAGCTAGGTCGATTGAAGGAATTCATATTCGTGATGCTTTAGCCCAATGTAGTGATTTGTTACTTAGTTTTGGAGGTCATGCCGGGGCAGCAGGATGCTCTTTAAACAAAAATGATTGGCCTGCATTTCAGAAACAGTTAACAGAGATTTTAAATCAAGAATTAAAAGATTTAGGGGCAGAAGAAAAGATAACAGTAGACCATAAGTTAGAGTTAAAACAAACTGATTTTGAATTATATGAAGATTTGCAGAAAATAGCCCCTTTTGGAGAAGGGAACCCAGAGCCTTTATTTTATGATAATGATTTAGAAGTAGTTAATTATCGAACTTTGAATACAGAGCATAATTTGAAATTAACTGTAAGTGATGGTCAGCAGCAGCGGACTGCTATTTGGTGGCAGGGAGATGAAGAAAAATTAGCTAATAAAATTGATATAGTTTATACTTTAGCAATTAATACTTGGCAGGGACAGCGGAATTTACAATTAGAGATTAAAGATGTGATTAAGGAGACTGAAGAGCTGACTACAGAGCGCAAATTAGATTGTGATATAGTGGATTGGCGGGATTGGAAACAGAGAGGGCGTCCCTTTCCAGAATTTGATGAAGCTTTATATTATTATGAAGGAGCCCCCAAAGATTGGACAGTAGAAGTAATAGATCGTTATTCTGCTAGTCAGGCTGAACAGTTAGTTTTACTATCTTGTCCCCCTAATTCAAAAATACTAAAGGATTTATTATATACTACAGCACCTCAAAAGTTAATTTTGGCTTATACCGAGCAGGATTTGCAGTTAAGTAAGCAATTTATAAAACGGTTAATAGGGTTTAGCAAACATATTTTAGAAAATAAAAAAGGCATAACAGATATTTATACTTTAGCTGCTTTAACTGCAGAAAGAGAGTTAACTGTTTCTTTGGGGTTGAAATATTTACAGGCTCAGGGATATATTAGAGTTCAGTTTGTTGGAGCTGATAAAATATTGTTAGCTCGTGATAGTAGTCAAAGCAATCTTAATCCTAAACAAGATTTACAGCGGTTATTGGGAGAAAGTAGAGCATTTAGAGAATATATGCTAAACAATCCTTTGCAACAAATTTCAGAATTAACAAATTTAAAGGAATAAAATATAAATAAAAGAAGGAATTAGCTATCTGATGTATAATAATGTAATAGATAGATAATATCTCAAAGTATTAACTTAAAAAGTGTTTAATTTAGTTAAAGAAAGAAGGTGAAATATTATTATGGTAGGATTTGATTTTGCAGATAGTAGAGAAATAAAAAATTTAGATTTAAGAACTAAATTAATTACAAATGATATTGTAAAATTAGGGGTAGTTACAGGAACAGAGCAGGACTGCTTAGCCAAAATAACTAATGTTCAAGCTGAAGTTTTTAGATTTGAATTATTAGAAGAATGTAATATATTATTAGAGATTGGGCAAGAATGTGAAATAATATTTATGAAAGAGACTGGAGTTTATAAAATAGTAGTGCAGCTAAAAGATTTAATTTCTAGGGGTGCAAAGCAGATTTTAGAAGTAAAAGCAGTTGGCGGAGCTTATAAAATTCAAAATAGAAGTTATTTTAGGTTAAATATTTATAAAAGAGTTAGCTTTACTAAAATAACAAGATTAGATGCTGAAAACAGTTCTCAAGAATCTAAAGGAGTAATGGAAAATATTAGTGCAGCTGGAGCTAAGTTAATAACTAATACAGCTTTAAAAAGTAACAATTATTTAAATTTAGATTTTAGTTTTGCAGAGCTTTCTTTTTCTACCATTATTGCTAAAGTTATTAGGGTAAAAAAGAATTTTACGAATTCAAAAAGTCCTGAATATTATGAGGTAGGGTTAGAATTTATTTGGGAAGATTTAAGTTATCAAGATGAATTAGCAAATTGGTTAAATCGTCAAACTTATAAATATTTGTAAAATAATTCACAGTATTTTTTAAAAAATCTTGACAAGTAAATTTTTATTAACTATAATTTAATTAGAATACTAATCAGAGTATTATATTATTTTTTACAGTTTCAGTAACCGGTTTCAGAAACCCGTTACATAAGCTTATAATAAGTAATAATTTTTTAGTTAAGGTGATAAAATATAGAATTACTTAATAAAATTAAATAGTTTATAATTCCTATAAGATTATAAGACCTTCCTTATCTAGGACTGCTTTGCGCTCTATTGTTTTGGAGATACGGCTGCCTAGTTGGGTGGGTTTTTTCTGTTTTTGAAAGAGGTTGCTTTTAATTTAAAAGTAAAGGGGGGGAGTTAATGAGTAATAAAAAAAGTAGTATGTCGGAATTAGCGAAAAGAGAAGAGAGAACAGCGTATAAGTTATTAATACCTGCTTTTTTAGTTTTGCTTTTAATTGCTTTTTATCCTTTAGGGCAAGTATTTGTAACTAGTTTTACTAATAAGCAGTTTGCTAGTTCTCAAGAAACAGAATTTGTTGGTTTAGAGAATTATAAGGAGTTATTAGGAGTGACAATAAAAGAAGTACCACCTGTTAAAGAAGGTGGAGAGATTAAAGTTGACCAAGCAGGTAAAAAAGTTTATCAACCGTCATTTAAAGTACTCCCGGAAAAACCAAGGCGCTATGAAAAATTATTATCTTTTAATGCTTTAGGTAACAAGTATGTAGTAGGAGCTGCAGATCCAACCTTTTTAAAAGCTATTGGCAACACCTTAATATTTACTGTGTTTTCTGTACTTTTAGAAACTATCTTAGGTTTAATTATTGCCTTAACCCTGAACAGTGAATTTAAAGGGCGCGGATTTATGAGAACGGTAATGCTAGTCCCCTGGTCTGTAATCACAGTAGTATCTGCCATTATGTGGCAGTGGATGTTTGAACCAAGTCGAATGGGTTTCTTTAATATGCTTTTTGAAAAAATCGGTTTATCTGGAGGACAGACGGCTTTTTTAAGTATGGATACTCTTCAATTACCAGCAATTATTGCAGTTGATGTCTGGAAAACCACACCATTTATGGCTTTATTGATTTTAGCAGGTTTACAGTTGATTCCAAATGAATTATATGAAGCAGCAGAGGTAGATGGAGCAAGTAAGATAAATCAATTTTTCAATATTACTTTACCGCTTTTAAAACCATCAATTGCAGTAGCATTGATTTTTAGAACTTTAGATGCTTTAAGAGTGTTTGATGTATTTCAGGTTATGTTATCTAGTAGAAGATATTCAATGGCAACCTATAATTATTTTACACTGATTCAAAATAAAGAGATGGGGCTTGCCTCTTCTATTGGAGTAATTATTTTCGTCTTAATCTTCGGTTTTGCTGTTTTATATATTAAAACCTTGGGAGTTGATACAGAATGACTCTAGGAAAAGATCAGAAAAAGATGCTAAAGAAAATTGCTTTTTGGTTTTTAATCACATTCATTGTAATCTATTTGTTATTTCCTTTTTATTGGGCTATTAATTCATCTTTAAAGACAGAAGATCAATTAATGATGATGCCTGCTACTTGGGTTCCTCGTAATCCTACAACAGGAGCAATAGATATTAGTTTTGCTAATTACTTTAACATTTTTAAAAGCGGACAATTTCTTCGCGGTTTAATGAACAGTACCATTGTAGCTACCTGTAGTACTGTGTTAGCTTTAATAACTGGTTCTTTTGCAGCTTTTGCTTTAGGAAAACTTAGATTTAGAGGGAAAACACCTGCTTTATATATTATTTTAGCAATGACCATGTTTCCCCAAGTTACAGTCTTAACAGGTTTATATGCAGTAAAAGAGGCTTTGGATTTAGGGCCAAGAATTAGCATGATTTTATCTTATTTGCTATTTACGGTGCCTTTCACTACTTGGGTGTTGACTTCCTTTTTTAAAGAATTGCCGAAAGAAATTATGCAGTCAGCTCAAGTTGATGGAGCAACACCATTTCAAACTTTCCGTTTGATTTTGCTGCCATTAACTGCTCCTGCTTTAGTAACTACTGGTTTATTGGCTTTTATTAGAGCTTGGAACGAATATCTATTCGCGTTAACCTTTACTTCTACAGAGCCGCAGGCAAGAACTGTACCAGTAGCTATTCAAATGTTTAGTGGTGCGGCAGCTAGACAGGAACCTTTTGGAGAAAAAATGGCTGCAGCTGTAGTTGTGACAGTGCCTATAGTAATTATGGTATTAGTGTTCCAGAAGAAGATTGTAAAGGGATTAACTGCTGGAGCTGTTAAAGGTTGATATAATTAAAAATTTAAAAAAGGAATTTAGATTAATGTTTAGAATATAAATAAATATAGAAATAAAATGTAAAAGGAGGCGATTTTTGGGATTGGATAGGTGATATTAAGTGGTTGGTGCAGGTAAAAATGTTGGCAGTAACTAGTTAATGACGTGGTCTTTACTTTTGTGTCTATAGAAAAAAGCAACATAATCACTTAAAAATAAAAGGGGGCTGTTCAGATGTTTAACAAAAAAAATGTAATGTTATCATTGGCTGTAATCTTAGTGTTTTCACTACTATTAACTGCTTGTGGTGGCGGGCAAGATCCTGCTGAAGATCAGGCAGAACAAGAAGAGCAAGCGGAAAGTGATAAGGTAACAGTTACAATTGCTGGTGGGGCTGTAGGTCAAGAATTAGAAATGACTAAAAAGGCAGCGAGAATGTATGAAAAGGATAATCCTGATGTAAAAATTAATGTGTTAGATACTCCTGACTTAGCCCAAGACAGATTAGGCTTATACTTACAGTATCTTGAAGCAGAAAGTTCTAAAGTAGATTTATATCAAATTGATGTTATTTGGCCTGGAGACTTAGAGCAGCACTTTCTTGATTTGAATAACTATGGTGCTGAGGAAGTTACGGATAAACATTTCCAGCCAATTATTGAAAACAATACTGTTGATGGTAAGCTAGTGGCGATGCCGTGGTTTACTGATGCAGGAGTGCTCTATTATCGAACTGATTTATTGGAAAAGTATGGCTATGATGGCCCTCCAGAAACTTGGACAGAATTAGAAAATATGGCTAAGAAGATTCAAAAAGGTGAACGTGATGATGGTAAATCAGATTTCTGGGGTTATGTCTGGCAG
>JBNJFD010000060.1:0-10546 GCA_051746525.1 Bacillota bacterium
ATTTAGATTCTCATCTAATTCAGTCTTTAATGCATCAGTTACATGCAAATCCCATGACTTACCAAAAATTGTTGCAGCTTCTACTCCAGACTCTATAATTGCCTGGAGATTTTTATCTTCAGCTGCTTTAATATTAGCTCGGCGAGTACTTCCAAAAGCTGAAACCTTAGCATTTTCTAAATCAAGGTTCTGGGCTTCTTTAAAATACTCAATATCTTTGGGATTAGAACCGGGCCAACCGCCTTCAATATAATCTATGCCCAATTCATCTAACTTCTTAGTTATATTTATTTTATCTTCAGTTGAATAGGAGATACCTTCTCTTTGACTACCATCTCGCAAAGTTGTATCATATATCTTCAACATAATTCCACCCCTATTCTAAAATACTACAGATGTAATCTCCAACTTCATCTGTATTTAAATTGCCTCCCATATCAGGAGTTGTGTGGTCGCTTTGTAATGACCGCTGTACAGCAGTTTCTATTTTTTTGCCTTCTGCTTCCCAACCTAGTTCTTTAACCATCATTCCTGCTGCTAAAACTGCAGCTAATGGGTTGGCAATATTTTGGCCCGCAATATCTGGTGCAGAACCGTGTACTGGTTCAAACATAGACACGCCTTCTGGATTAATATTTCCTGATACAGCAAGTCCCATGCCACCTTGAATTTCAGCACCTAAATCAGTAATAATATCACCAAACATATTACAAGTCACAATCGTATCAAAATCTTCTGGATTTCTAACCATTTTCATTGTAATAGCATCTACTAACATATGATCCATAGTTACATCATTATAATCTGCTCCTACTTCTTCAAAAACTCGCTGCCATAAATCATGAGCATAAGTTAGAACATTACTTTTATCACATAAAGTCAACTTGTTCTCTTTATTTCTCTTCTTAGCATATTCATAAGCATATCTAGTTACTCGCTCCACACCTTTATAAGTATTAATCATTTCTTGTGTGGCTACTTCATCTTTAGTCCCCTGCTTTAAAAATCCTCCCACTCCTGCATATAGTCCTTCAGTGTTTTCTCTAACAATCATCATATCAATATCTTGAGGCATTTTATCTTTTAACGGAGTGAATCTAGGGTCTAATAGTTTAATTGGTCTTAAATTAATATACTGGTCAAAAGAAAATCTTAAATTTAATAAAATACCATGCTCTAGAACACCAGGCTTAACTCGTGGGTCTCCTACAGCTCCTAAATAAATAGCATCAAAATTTTCTAGCTCTGACTTAGCTGCATCAGGTACTAATTCACCAGTATCTAAATAATGTTCTGCTCCAAAAGGAAACTCTTCAAATTCTAAATCTACATCACTAATTTGCTCCATCTTCTCTAAAACTTTAACACCTTGTTTTGCTACTTCTGGGCCAATTCCGTCTCCTGCAATTATAGCTATTTTCTTTGTCATTATTAAACACCTGTCCCTTTATTCAAATTTGTAATTATCTGCTCACTTATCTAATGCTCTGTTCTCAATAATAATCTTTTACTCCGCTGTTTCTTACTTGCTTAAACTTCCATGCTGCTGCACATATTTCATTAAACCACCAGTATTAATGATCTCCTGCATAAACTCAGGAAATGGTTCTGCTTGATACTCTTCATCTTTTGATAAATTAATAATCGTACCTGTATCTACATCAACTTCTATTTTATCTCCTTCTTCAATTCCTGCTACTGCTTCTGGACATTCCATAATTGGCAGTCCAATATTAATTGAATTTCTATAGAAAATTCGAGCAAAAGAATTAGCAATTACACATGAAACTCCTGCTGCTTTAATTGCTAATGGCGCATGTTCTCTAGAACTTCCACAGCCAAAATTATCTTCTGCTACAATTAAATCTCCTTCATCCATTTTATCTACAAATTGATCATCTAAATCTTCTAAACAATGTTTAGCTAATTCTGCTGGGTCTGATGTATTTAAATATCGTGCTGGAATAATTACATCTGTATCAATATCACTTCCATATTTCCATGCTTTTCCCTCAATATTCATAGTTTTTTTCTTCCTCCCTTGATGCTCCAATTGATTTTTTCAGTGATTTCGTAATTCCTTATCTAAACTCATGCAGAATTACAGGACTTCTTTAGGACTAACAATCTCTCCTGCAACTGCTGAAGCTGCTGCTACAGCTGGATTAGATAAATAAACTTCACTTTCTGGATGACCCATTCGCCCTACAAAGTTTCTATTAGTAGTAGCAATTGCTCGTTCTCCTTTAGCTAAAATACCCATATGACCACCTAAGCAAGGCCCACATGTTGGTGTGCTCACTGCTGCACCAGCATCAATTAAAATTTCAAAAAGCCCTTCTTTCATAGCTTGCTTATAAATTTCTTGTGTTCCTGGGAATACAATTAATCGCACATGATCTGCTTTTTTCTTCCCTTTTAAGATTTCAGCAGCTATTCTGATATCTTCTAATCTTCCATTAGTACAAGACCCAATTACTGCCTGATCTATTTTAATATCCTCAACCTCACTAATTCCTCTTGTATTCTCCGGCAAATGAGGATAAGCTACTTGCGGCTCAATTTCGCTAACATCATATTCAATTACTTCTTCATATTGAGCATCTTCATCACTCTTATAAACTGTATGGTCTCGCTGCAATCGCCCTTCAATATATTCTGAAGTAGTCTCATCAGGCTCAATCAAACCACACTTTCCACCAGCTTCAATAGCCATGTTAGACATGGTAAATCTATTGGCCATAGAGAAGTTCTCAATTACTTCACCACTAAATTCCATAGATTTATAAAGCGCTCCATCAACACCAATATCACCAATTGTATATAAAATTAGGTCTTTACCGCTAACCCAATCTTGTAATTCACCATTATAAACAAACTTAATTGTTTCTGGCACTTTAAACCATGCTTCACCTGTAGCCATTGCTGCTGCCATATCTGTACTTCCTACTCCTGTACCTAACGCTCCTAAAGCACCATAAGTACAAGTATGAGAATCAGCACCAATCACAATATCACCAGGGCCAACTAATCCTTTTTCAGGTAATAGGCAGTGTTCAATTCCCATTTCACCTAATTCAAAGAAGTTAGTCACTCCTTTATCATTAGCAAAATCACGCAGCCCTTTCACCTGCTGAGCTGAATTTATATCTTTATTTGGTACAAAATGATCGGGAACAATAGCAATCCTATCTTGGTCAAATACCTCATCTACATCAATTTTATTAAATTCTTTAATTGCCACTGGAGTAGTAATATCATTACCTAGTACTAAATCAAGCTTAGCACTAACCAATTCTCCAGGTTTAACTTTATCTTTACCAGCATGTGCTGCTAATATCTTTTCTACCATCGTCATTCCCATTTTTCCTATCTCTCCCTTCGCATATTTAATTGATAGTTTATAATTACTACTTAACCAGTATTTTATTTAAAGCATTATTATATGCCTTAGCACTCGCTTCAATTATATCGGTACTAATCCCGCGGCCAATATATATATCAGAATCATATTCTAATTTAACAACTACTTCTCCTAGCGCATCTTTCCCACTAGTTACAGCATCAATATTATAATCCTTTAATTTACAATCTAAACCAGTTATTTTATTCATTGCTTCATAAATAGCATCAACTGGTCCACCTTCAGAACAAGCAGATTGATTAATAATTTCTTCATCTTTTTCCATCTGTACCGTAGCAGTTGCTAAACCAGAACTACTTGTTACTTGTAATAAATTAATATGATAAGTTTCAGAAACTTGACTAATCTCATCTTCCATAATCGCTTCTAAGTCAAGGTCTGTAATGTTTTTCTTCCGATCTGCTAAATCTTTAAATGTTTTGAACGCAGAATTTAAGTCTTCTTGAGACAATTCATAGCCTAATTCTTCTAAGCGCTGCTTAAAGGCATGGCGTCCAGATAATTTACCTAATACCATTCTATTTTCTTTTAATCCAATCGTTTGAGCATCCATAATCTCATAAGTTGTTCGCTCTTTAATCACACCATCTTGATGAATCCCAGATTCATGGGCAAAAGCATTTTCTCCAACAATTGCTTTATTAGGCTGAATTTGAATTCCCGTTAAATGACTAATCAATCTACTAGTCCGGGCAATCTCTTTCAAATTCAAATCAGTTTCAATCCCGTAATGGTCAGACCTAGTATTTAAAGCTAAAGCAATTTCTTCTAAAGCTGTATTACCAGCTCGTTCACCAATTCCATTAATTGAACCCTCTACTTGTTCTGCACCATTTTCAATAGCTGCTAATGAATTAGCAGTTGCCATTCCTAAGTCATTATGACAGTGCACACTAATCACAGCTTGGTCAATATTAGGAACATTATCTTTAATATATTTAATTAAAGCCCCATATTCTTGGGGAGTAGAGTAACCAACTGTATCAGGAATATTAATTGTAGTTGCTCCTGCATCAATTACTGCTTCAAAAATCTTACATAAAAAGTCCTTATCACTTCTAGAAGCATCTTCAGCAGAAAACTCAACATCAGCAGTATATGATTTAGCATGTTTTACTGCTTCAATAGCAAGCTCTAAAACTTCCTCTGGCGACTTTTGTAGTTTATATTCCATGTGTACCGGTGATGTAGCAATAAATGTATGAATTCGAGGTCTTTTAGCCGGCTGCAAAGCTTCCCAAGCTCGGTCAATATCTTTTTTGTTCGCTCTAGCCAAACCCGCCACTATAGGATTATTAACTTCTTCAGCTACTTTTTTTACTGCTTCAAAATCCCCATTAGAAGTAATGGGAAAACCAGCTTCAATTACATCAACTTCCAATCTATCTAATTGCCTAGCAATTTCAACTTTCTCTTTAACATTCAAACTAACTCCAGGAGTCTGTTCTCCATCACGCAAAGTTGTATCAAAAATTTTAACGCTCATCGCTGCTCACTCCTCTCCTTTTAGCTATGAGGCGTGAGCTATGAGACGTGAGCTTAAAATGCAACCCACTCACCGTTTCTCCTGCTCATAGCCCACAGCTCAAAGCTCACAGCTTATTATCTATTCTTCAATCCAGTTCATTTTATCTCTAAGCTTTTTACCTACTTTTTCAATTTGATGTTCTTCATCAATTGCTTTTCTTTTAGCATAACCTGGTCTTCCTACTTTATTTTCTAACATCCACTGTTTAGCAAATTCTCCCTTTTGAATGTCATCTAATAATTCTTTCATTGCCTCTCTTGATTTATCATTAATTACTTTCTCTCCTGCAATTAAATCTCCATATTCAGCAGTATCAGAGATAGAATCTCTCATATTAGCAATACCGCCTTCATACATTAAATCAACAATTAATTTCAGCTCATGTAAGCATTCAAAATAAGCGATTTCTGGCTGGTATCCTGCATCTACTAATGTTTCAAAACCAGCTCGAACAAGTTCTGTTGTTCCACCACATAACACTGCTTGCTCTCCAAATAAATCAGTTTCTGTTTCTTCTTGGAAAGTAGTTTCTAATACACCAGCTCTTGTTCCCCCTACACCTTTAGCATGAGCTAAAGCCATATCTTTAGCATTTCCAGTAGCATCTTGATAAATTGCAAATAAACACGGTACTCCAGATCCTTTAGTATAAACTCTTCTTACTAAATGCCCTGGTCCCTTTGGTGCAACCATATATACATCCACATCTTGAGGCGGCACAATCTGCTCAAAATGAATATTAAATCCATGTGAAAATACTAGAGCATTGCCTGCTTCTAAATTTTCTTCTATATCATTAAAATAAACATCCTTTTGTACTTCATCAGGTAATAAAATCTGGATAACATCTGCTTCTTTAGCAGCTTCAGCAGCAGTTTTTGGTTCAAAACCATCTGCAACAGCCTGCTCATAATTTGCTGTCCCTTCTAATTCCGATACGATTACATCTAAACCACTATCTTTCATATTTTGTGCTTGAGCATGTCCTTGACTTCCATAACCAATTACTGCAACTGTCTTGTCTTCTAAATAATTTAAATCAGCATCTTCTTCGTAGTACATTTGTACCATTATACTCACTCCTCTTAATTTTTATGTTTTTATTATTTAGCTATGAACTATTTCTTCCCTCGTCCCATGGCAATTTTACCTGTTCTTACTAATTCTTTAATTCCAAATGGTTTTAATAACTCTTCTAAAGCATTAATCTTTTCTTCATCGCCAGTAACTTCAACCATTACAGAATTAGAGCTCACATCTACAATCTTAGCTCTAAATATATCTACAACCTGCATTATTTCTGAGCGATTATTAGAATTTGATTCTACTTTAATTAATGCTAAACCACGGCTGACAACTTCATCATCTGTTAAATCGCTAATTTTACGTACTACTACTAATTTATGAAGTTGCTTTGTAACCTGCTCTAATTCTCTATCATCACCAGCAACTACTAAAGTAATTCGCGATACATCATCATTTTCTGTTCGACCTACAGATAAACTGTCAATATTAAATCCACGACGACTGAATAAACCTGCAATTCTAGCCAAAACACCAGATTCATTAGCTACTAGTACTGAAAGTGTATGTTTCTTCATTCTACATCCTCCTTTAAAACCATCTTGTCTAAGCTGCCCCCTGGAGGTACCATTGGAAATACATTTTCTTCTGCTTCAATAATACAATCAATTAAATAAGGTTGGTCACTATTAACTGCTTCCTCAATAGCAGGCTTAATCTCAGATGGTTTGGAAACTCTAATTCCTTTAATCCCAAAACTTTCTGCTAATTTAACAAAGTCAGGTACCATTTCAGGACACTGTTCTCCTGGGTCAGAACAATCATCAGGACAATCAACCTGTTTCTTTAAACAAGTTGATGAATATCTCTTGTCATAAAACATTTCCTGCCACTGTCTAACCATACCTAAATATTGATTATTAAAAATAACAATATTAACTGGCAAATCATTTTTAGCTACTGTAGCTAACTCCTGCATATTCATCTGGAAACTTCCATCTCCAGCTAAAGCAAATACTTGTTTATCTTTATTTCCTACCTGTACACCTACTGCAGCAGGAAAACCATAACCCATTGTTCCTAAACCACCAGATGAAATGAAGCTGCGCGGCTGACTATAACGATAAAATTGAGCAGCCCACATTTGATGTTGCCCTACTTCAGTAGTAATTAATGCTTTACCCTCAGTTAAATCATCAATTGTTTCTATAATTTGGTGAGGAACTATTACATCCTCAGGATATTCTTTAGCATTTTCATCAATCTTTCTCCATTTGTTTACCATCTCTTGCCATTCCGGATGAGTAGTTTCTTCTACTAATGGATTCAACTCAGTTAAAACATTCTTTACATCTCCTACAATTGGAATGTCCACTATCACTCTTTTCCCAACTTCTGCAGGGTCAATATCTATATGAATTATTTTAGCATCAGGCACAAAAGATTCTAACTTTCCTGTTACTCGATCATCAAATCTAGCACCTATAGCAACTAATAAATCAGCATTGGACATAGCTAAATTAGCTTCTGTGGTTCCATGCATCCCTAACATCCCTAGGGCCAACTCATTTCGTTCATCCACTACTCCTAAACCATTTAAAGTAGTTGTAATTGGTATTGCTGCTTTTTCTACTAATTCTCTAACTTCTTCGCTAGCTTCAGAACTAATTACACCACCACCAGCATAAATCACTGGAGTTTCTGCTTCATTAATTGCTTTAGCAGCTTCTCTCACTTGTAAGGTGTGTCCTTCATAAGTTGGTTTATACCCAGGTAAATCTATAGTAGCAGGATAATTAAATTCCGCTTCTGCCTGCAAAACATCTTTAGGCAAATCAACAACTACAGGTCCTGGTCTTCCAGTACGTGCAATATGAAAAGCCTCTTTAATAATTCTAGGTAAGTCCTTTACATCTTGCACCAAATAATTATGCTTAGTAATTGGTGTTGTGATTCCTGTGATATCTGCCTCCTGGAAAGCATCTGTTCCTAACATTGAACTTGGAACCTGCCCCGTAAAAGCAACCATTGGTACAGAATCCATATAAGCAGTTGCTAAACCAGTTACTAAATTAGTAGCACCTGGTCCAGAAGTGGCTATACAAACACCTACCTTCCCTGTAGAACGGGCATAACCATCAGCAGCATGTGCACCCCCTTGTTCATGGTGCGGCATGATATGCTCAAAATCAGCATCATACAATTCATCATAAATCGGCAGTACTGCCCCACCTGGATAGCCAAATATCACGTCTACCTTCTCCTGATACAACGATTCTACAAACATCTCGGCACCAGTCATTTTACCCACTTTAATTCACTCCTTTTTTAGCTTCTCTACTACTTTTAATTAAAAAAAGTCTATTCTGTTCACTACTAATAGCTTATTCATTTTTCTAATTACTTATAATACTTTTGAGATCCTTTAAAAATGAAAAAACTCTCATCTCAATTAACAGCATTATCCCTGTTAACTGGGACGAGAGGTCTTGCTCACGCGGTACCACCCAAATTTTACTAGCACTTTACAGCACCAGCCTTAATAAGTACTCACATAAATCAATATGCTTCATACTCCAACATAAGATAACGGATGTTGACTCCGGCAAGAGCCTACTGAAATTTATTGTTCAGCCTGCAGCTTAGGGAGGAGTTCATTAATTTAATCTATACTAGGATTTCAGCACCCCTAGTTCTCTAATTAATAGATTTCAAATTAACTAATTGTTCCCCTCAACGCTTTTAATTAAATCTTTAATTGTTATTAATAAGTATATGTAATCAACTCTGCTTTGTCAAGCAATTTAACAAAAATATTCTTTGTGAAATTAAGCACTTCACAATTGATTATTCGAATACTGGCTATTTAAATTAGCAATAGCAATATTTAGTCCTAGTAATACCCAAAAAACAGGAGCTACTGCAATTACACTAATATTAAATGTCGCTTGGGCCAAATAAGCAATTGCTGCTAATAAAACAGCGATTTGATATTTTCTCTGGACAACTATTGTTTTAAAACTCGTTTTTAATGTCTGATACAAGAACCATAAATAAGCTAATAAAGCAGGTATTCCTAAAGTTACTCCTATTTGCAAGTACTCACTATGAGCTTTATCCAGTATTTTTAATGTCCCTTTAAATTCTCTAAATTGTTCTTGAGGGTAAGCAATTTGAAAAGTATCCGGACCACTGCCAAATAAAGGATTCTTCAACAATAGAGGCACTGTGGTTTTATAAATATACATCCGATTAGAACCTACTCTATTTATTTCGTCTTCAGTACCAGTAACTAAAGTTTGGCTTTCTGTAAATAAACTTAAAAATCTGCGCCAAGAATAATCACTATTAATTCGTCCTAAAGCAACAGTGATTAAACAAAAGATTAACAGCATCACTACTAACCTTTTTTTATGTTCTAAAAACTTGTCGTGAATCAAATAGATTACAGCTGGAATAAAAGCTAACAAAGCAACATAAGCACTTCTAGTTCCTGTAGCAATTAAAAACGAATAAAAAATTGTAGTACTCGCACCTAAAAACCATAATTCTTTTTTAGAATCAGCATAAAAGAATAATACAAAACTCAAAGGGAATAATATACTCACATAACTTCCTGCAAAATCAGGATTTCCTAAAGTGCTTTCTGCTCTCATCTGTTTAAAACTTAATTTAATCAAATCATAACCAAAATACTGCACTAAACCAATAATAGAAATACCTATTCCTGCTATAAATAAATATTTGATTAATTTCTTTACTTTTTCTTTACTATCAACAATTGAAATAGTTGAGAAAAACAAAATTGCATAAGCTGCAAAAGCTAATAACCCTTCATGACGATAGGTCTTACCATATAGCACAATCTTTTTATAAGGTGAAAATAAAGCTGAAGCAAAAACTAACCCTATAAATATTACCAGCGGCAAATATTCTTTACGCCACTTTATTTCACTATTATTTTTTTTAATCTTCAAATACAAAGTTATTAATAATAAAGCCACTAAAATTAACAAAGTATAAAATTTAGGTTTAGTAGTTAAATCTTTATATAAAGGCACAATCTGATCATATTCTCCTATTTTATAAATAGTCCCCATCCTCTTTTCTAAGCGCGGAAAATAAATTAATGGTACTAATACAATAATTGCAACTAACAAAGCAAAACTGATTTTATCTAAAGTTGTATCATCTATTTGATTAAACATTTTATGCCCCCTCAAAACAATCCCCAATTTTTGTTTAAAAAATAATAGCTTAGCTAAGTTATTATTTGAACAAAAACAAAAAATCTCCTGCAATTAATTTCCAAAATAAATTAACCGCTATTTAACTACAGTGAATTAATACTAATTTAAGAAGTTAAAACAAAAAAGAAAAAATTCAGGAGCAGAGCTCCTGAATTGATTATACCATTATTCAAATACTGCCCCTGTACTAGCTGACCCCACTAATTTAGCATAACGAGATAAATAACCAGTAGTAATCTTCGGTTCTGGCTGCTCCCATTCTTCTAATCGCTGCGCAATCTCTTCATCAGATAACTGCACATTTAACTTACCATTAGGAAT
>JBNJFD010000061.1:0-10499 GCA_051746525.1 Bacillota bacterium
TTCCTCTACATCTTCCTCTACATCTTCCTCTACATCCTCTTCTACATCCTCTTCATTATCCTCTTCTACATCCTCTTCTACATCTTCTTCTACATCTTCTTCTACATCTTCTTCTACATCTTCTTCTACATCTTCTTCTACATCTTCTTCTACATCTTCTTCTACATCCTCTTCTACATCCTCTTCTACATCCTCTTCTACATCCTCTTCTACATCCTCTTCTACATCTTCTTCTACATCTTCTTCTACATCTTCTTCTACATCTTCTTCTACATCTTCCTCTACATCCTCTTCTACATCCTCTTCTACATCTTCTTCTTTATCCTCTTCTTTATCCTCTTCTTTATCCTCTTCTTTATCCTCTTCTTTATCCTCTTCTTTATCCTCTTCTTTATCCTCTTCTTTATCTTTAATTGCTTCAGGCTGTTGATCTTGTTGTAAATCACCAGCCTGAGCTAAAGACTGATTCTGCAACTCTACTACTTGAATTTTATGTTGTTGAGCATTAGAAGCAGTTTTGATTCCAAATTGGCCTTTAGTTAAAAAAGAAAAAAGATATAAAATCAATAAATGAACTAAAATAGAAACAATCAAAAACTTCATTAAGTTATATTTTGAATCATCTTTTTCATTAGCAATGATTTTTCTCATAATTATCACCTATTTAATTAATCTTTATTAGCAGCTAAAGTCAATCGATATCCTCCTGCTTCACGAACAAGATCCATTACATTAATTACCTCTTGATATTTCACTTTTTCATCAGCCTTAATTATAAACACTGTATCTTCTGACTTTTGAATAGAGCTAGCTATATTCTCTTGTAACTCATTTTTATTAGCTAACTTAGAATTAATATAGATTTCGCCTTGAGAAGTTATATTAATTTTAACTGTTCTATCTTCTTGCTGTTGCTCTACGTTTTTAGCCTGAGGTAAATTGATTTCTAATCCGCTAGGAGTTACTTTAAAAGTAGTAAATAACATGAAAAAAACTAGCAAAAAGAAAACAACATCAATCATGGGTAATATTTTAACATCAATTTGTTTGTCCAACTTTGATTCAAACATTTGTACCACCCTTACTTAATACTTCTACTACATCAGCAAACCAGCGATTTAACTCTGAAGTTCTTTTTTCAACTAGCGAAACCAGATATGAATACATTAACATTATTGGTATAGCTACTATTAAACCAACAGCAGTACTGATTAATGCTTGGGCAATACCAACACTTAAAGCACCAGGATTAGCAATCCCTTGAGCAGCAGATAAAATATTAAAACTATCAATAATTCCTAGTACTGTCCCTAACAATCCTAACAAAGGAGACACGCTGGCAATAAAGTTTAAAGCATTTAATCCTTTTTCTAATTTTTTAATCTGATTTTCTCCAACTAATTGCAAATTTTTTCTCAATTCATCTTTATCTTGTCCTAAATAGTTTAAACCTTCTAATAACATCCCTGCTACAGGAGCTTTTTCATCTTCTAAAATTGACTTACTTGCTTTAACTTGATTATCATCTAATTTAACCCGCACTTTATTAATTAAATTATAATTGTTTGTTTTAGCTTTTTTTAAATAAATAAATCTTTCTAAACTAATTGCTAATCCCACTATAGATAATACTACTAAAGGAACTATCGTAACTCCACCTTGTTTTAAAATATCTAACATTTTGTTATTTCCTCCTCAATAGATAATTTCTCCGCTTTTAATTCTTCTAATATTTGATATGATGCTTTTATTGATCCTAATAAAACCCCATCTTTTCTCCTGGGCCCATGACAATCTGAACCGCCTGTAATTAAAATATTATTCCTTTTAGAAAAACTCAAATATTTATCTTGTTCTTCATCATCATGTTCACTATGATAGACCTCAACTCCTTTAGCTCCCCAATCAAGAAACTGATCTAATAACTCATCATTTCCAATTAACCCCGGATGAGCTATAATTGGTATTCCATCTGCTTCTTTAATTAAATCTATAGCGCCTTTAACATCTAATCTTTCTCGTTCTACATAAGCTGGAGCTTGACGCCCAATATATTGGTCAAAAGCTTGACTCCATTCTTGGGCATAGCCTTTTTCTAATAAAATCTGAGCTATATGAGACCTACCTACTACTGCCCCATCAGCTAACCCTAAAACTTCTGGGAAGTTAATTTCCACACCCAAATCATTTAATTTAGCAACTATTTTTTCTGCTCTCGTATATCTTGCTTTTTTTAATTCAGACATTTTAGTTAGTAACTTTTTATTTTGATAATCTATATAATATCCTAAAACATGTACTTCAGTATTTAAATAATCTGTATTCAACTCAATACCTGGAACCACTTCTAAATCAAGACTTTGAGCTGTTTCTAAAGCTGGTTCAATCCCCTGCACTGTATCATGGTCTGTAATTGCAATTGCACTAAATCCTAATTGATTAGCCTTAACTACAACCTCTTGTGGTGTGAAATTACCATCAGAAGCAGTAGTATGTAAATGTAAATCAATATAATTCTTATCCATTTCTCCCACTCCTATTTGCAAACTATATAATCTATATTAATTTGTTTTAATTACGGGCACCCAATTTAATGTATTCAATATCTATTTAGAAAGTCCTGCTTTTTAATTGAAAACTAACTGGCAAATAAAAATAGCAGCAAAAAAACCAGCTAAATCTGCTAATAACCCGGCTAAAATAGCATGCCTTGTGTTTTTTATTTTAACTGCTCCAAAATAAATAGTTGCTACATAAAAGGTTGTTTCCGTGCTACCCTGGATAGTAGAAGCCACTTTGCCTATAAAAGAATCTGCTCCATATTTATTAATTATATCAGCTACAATTGCTAATGACCCCGTCCCAGATAATGGTCTAATTAATCCTAATGGAATTATTTCTGCAGGAACACCAATTTGTTTTAGAGGTTTAGAAATCAAATTCAACAAAATATTTAAAGCTCCAGAATTGCGAAAAATATTAATCGCCATTAACATAGCTATTAAACATGGTAAAATTTTTAAAGCTACAGAAAAACCTTCCATAGCACCAGTAGTAAACACATCATAAACGTTAATTTGTTTATAAAAAGATACTACAATTATAAAAAAGATTATCCCCGGTATTGCCCATTGAGAAAGCAAATTAATTAACTCACCCATTTCGCATCGACTCAACTTTGATCAATAATTTATTAACTATAATTCCAATTAAGGTGGAACAAAAAGTAGCGAATAAAGTAGTCCCAATTATCGACGTTGGCTCTGTAGAATTAGAACTTATTCTTAATGCTAAAATAGTGCTAGGTATTAAAGTGAGACTAGAAGTATTAACCACTAAAAAAGTACACATTGCATCTGATGCAGTTTCAGGATCAGAATTTAATTCTTGTAATTGATGCATTGCTTTAATACCTAAGGGAGTAGCAGAATTACCCAACCCTAATAAATTAGCACTGAAGTTCATCATTATAGAACCTACAGCAGGACTATTAGGTGGGACTTTAGGAAATAATAATTTAGCTACTGGAGTAAACAGTTTAGCCATAGCCTCTACTAACCCAATTTCTTCTGCTAATTTCATTATTCCTAACCATAAAGACATTGGCCCAATTAATTTAATTACAAGTTTCACGCTCTCTTCTCCAGATTCTAAAATTGCTGTTGATAACTCTTCCATTCGCCCATTAACTGCTGCTACTATAAATCCAATTATAATCATAGTTCCCCACACAAAATTTAACATCATATCACCCCTTATTTAAAATTTATGCTAAATAAGAAATGATATGAAAAAATATAAGCAAAACAAAATCCTGACCACTAACAGCCAGGACTTGAATTCCTTAATTATTATTTAATCAAATATTTCATCTAATTCATTACCAATTAAATCTCCAATTTTAGTTCCACTCTCTTTTTTATCTTTTTTCTTTTTAGGGTTTTTCTTTTTAGGTTTCTTCTTTTTAGGTTTAGACTTAGAAGTTGGCTTGTCTTCTAATTCTTTAATACTAAGACCAATTTTTCTTTCATCAGGACTAATATTGATAACTTTGGCCTCTACTTGATCTCCCTCAGTCACTACTTCTTCTACTGTTTCTACATGATCATGAGATAATTGAGAAATATGAATTAAGCCTTCAACTCCCGGCTTAACCTCCATAAAAGCACCAAAATCAACTGTTTTAGTTATGTTCCCTTTAATTACATCGCCAACTTCATACTCATCAATAAATTGTTCCCAAGGGTCAGGTTGAATTTGCTTTAACCCTAAAGAAATTCTCTTAGCATCTTTATCAACACCTAAAATCTTAACTTCAATATCTTCACCTTCTGATAAAACATCTTCAGGATGGTCAATTCTACCCCAAGAAATTTCAGAAATGTGTAATAAACCTTCAATCCCACCTAAATCAACAAAAGCTCCAAAATCAACTAATTTAGTAACTGTTCCTTCTACTACAGAATCCTCTTCTAAAGACTCTAAAATCTCCTGTTCTTGCTCTTCTCTTTCCTCTTCTAATAACACTTTTCTAGATAAAACTACATTATTGTTTTCTCTTTCAGCTTCAATAACTTTTAACTCTAATTCTTCTCCTACGAACTGACTTAGGTCTTCAATATAATCAATGGCTACATGTGAAGCAGGAACAAAACCTCTTAAGCCTACGTCAACAACTAATCCACCTTTTACTTCTTTAGTAACTTCAGCTGTAATGATTTCATCATCTTCTTTAGCCTTCTTTATATCTTCCCAGGCCTGTTCTTGGTCTACTTTCTTTTTAGATAATATAGCATGCCCTTCTTCTCCCTCAGGATTTAAAACTAAAACTTTAATTTCATCCCCAGGTTCTACTACCTCTTCCGCTGCAACATTAGAATGTGACACCTCATTTACAGGTATAAGCCCTTCTGTCTTTGCACCTACATCAACATAAACCCCTTCTTCTGTAACTTGTGAAACTGTACCTTCTACTACTTCATTTTTATTTAATTCAGCAGCAGAAAAATTTTCTTCTTCAGTCATTTCTGTTTCTTGATTATTTTCTTGCTCTTGTTCCTCAACTACTTCTTGTTCTTCATTAATCTCTTCCATTCTTTTAACAGCCTCCTTTATTATCCAATTAGGGGTTGAAGCCCCAGCAGTAATGCCTACCTTCTTAATATTAGTAAACCAATCTGCTTGCAATTCCTCTGCCGTTTCTACATGATGGGTGCTCACATCATTCTCACGACAGATTTCTGCTAACCGATTGGTATTAGCACTATTATAACCACCAATTACTATCATTAAATCTACTTTCTTAGCTAACTTAGCTGCTTCCTTCTGCCTCTGATTAGTAGTGGTACAAATAGTGTTATGAACTTTTAGATTTTTAACTTTAGGTAATAAGTAATCTACTAATTTTTTTAGGTGAGAAAAAGATTGCGTTGTTTGAGTAATTACTCCAATTTTATTCTCATTAGAAATCTTAGAAAAATCTGATTCATCCTCAACAACTACAGCTTGATTATCAGTATGTCCTAAAATGCCTATTACTTCTGGATGATTTTGATCACCACTAATTATAATTTTATAGCCCTCTTCTTTTAACATCTTAGCTTTCTCTTGAGCTTTCTTCACAAAAGGGCAGGTAGCATTTACTACTTTTAGCCCCTTTTTTTCCGCTTTTTCAATAACTTCAGGTGCTACCCCATGTGACCTAATTATTATTGTACCCTCTTCTACATCCTCTATACTATCTGTCAAATCAACACCTACATTATTTAATTTTTGAACTGCCTGTGGATTATGTATTAATGGTCCTAATGTATATACTTTTTCATCTTGATTTTCACCTGTTTCAAAAGCAAGTTCCATTGCTCTATTTACTCCAAAGCAAAAACCAGCATAATCACCTAACAAAATATCCAACTTGATTACCCCTTCCCAAAGTCAACATTACATTTATTCCATCCTTAATTATTATATCCAAAATATTTAAAATTATTAAAATCTAAAACCAAACTAAATATAACTTATTATATATGTTTGTTAATATTTCACCAGACTATAAATATTATAACAAAAACACAGCGGAAATAAAAGAAGTTTTACATTTTTTCCTGTTCTTAACCTTAATAATCCATCTGGTCTAAAGAAAAGAAATGGCAGGAGTTATTAAACCTAGCAAAAACCCTAATACTGCTCCAAACCAAGTAATCGATTTTAATTCTGTTTCAATAACGTCAAGTAATAATCTTTCTACTTCTAATACATCAAATGAATTGATTTTTTGTTTAACTAAATTTTTGAAGTCTAAACTAGCAAAAACTGCACCTAAATGATGCTCCATAATATACTCAATAATGTCTACAATCCCTTTTTCTAATTGCTCCACTAATTCAGATGATAACCCACTAAAGAAATCAGATAATGGCGTTGTAAATAATTGTTCTACCTTAAAAGAAACCACATCCTTGACCATGTTTATAACTAATTCACTTCTAATCACCTTCAGAATTACTAATTCTAGCTTGTGAGCAAATTGACTAGATTCTACTTTTTCTAATATTTTTTCTTTACTTATAGTAATAAATTGTTCCACATTTTCTTTTTTTATAACTTGTTTTACAATTCGTTCTGAAATTATTTCTAATTTGCTTTCATCTAATTCTTTAGAAATAGTAACTACCTTTGTATCTAATATAGAATCTACCAACTGTTCTATTTGCTCCATGATTTTTTCTTGATTATCCTCTTCTTCTACAAAAGATACCAAATAATTTAAAAATTTTTCTACTATTTTATCCTTAAATCCAGATAACATGGCTAACATAGGATTATTATTGAAGAAATCTTCTACTTTTATTTCAATTTGTTTTTTTAAATCATCAGAATCAAGGAACTCAGTCAGTTGTTCCATAATTAATGGTTTTTGCTTTTTTAACCATTTTTTAATTGATACAATAAATTCTTCAGGAATAACATCTTTTATTTTCTTATCACTATTAACTGCTGCTAATTCTTGTTCCAGATAAACTTTTAGCTTTTGAACCAACATTTCCTGGATAGTATCTTGTTGCACAAACTCTAGCGCCTGCTCTTTTAAATCTTCATAATTAGAGGAACTAAAATAGTTTTCAAGTTCTGCAGCTAATTGCTGAGAAGATAATTTAGAAGTTATTACTTCAACTACTTGTTTAGAATTTAAAAATGAATCTATATTTTTAATAACTATTTTTTTAATTAATCCTTTTATTTTTTCTACTTGTTCAGCAGTGCTAAACATCTTTTTTAGCATTTCTTCTAAACTTTTAGACTCTTTCTCTAAATTTTTGATTTTATCTCTAATAAATTGTTTAACTTTAGATTTCATAACTGGACCCTGTAATATTTTTTCAAAAGCATCAGCAGTTAATAATCTCTTACCTACAGTGTTTCCAATACTTTCTGCAAGTTCACCCCTACGTCGAGGAATAACTCCAGGAGTAAATGGTATTTCAAATCCTAATATTTCTTTTTTAGTTAAAGGACGAAATAACATTTTTATCGCCAACCAGTTAGTACAATATCCAATTAGAGACCCTACTAATGGACTAATAATAAATACTGAATCTATCATAACAATTACCTCCACAATATAATTATTAAAAGTTAATCATCTAAAAACAAATCAGCAGCTTTACGACCTTTATTCACATAATAAAAAGCTTTAAATAAATTCCCCTGTTTATAATAATTAACTCCTAATAGAAAATGAGTATACTCATTTTCTTCTATATCCAACGACTTTTCTAACGTATTTTTAGCCTGATTATAATCTTTTAGTTCATGATGCGTAACAGCTAAATAATTATAGCTCCAAATATTTTTAGGATCTAACTCTACTATTTCTTTTAATAATTTTCTAGCCTGTTTATAGTTATCAGCTGTATAATGCGCAAAAGCTAAAAAATTAATCTCTTTAATACCTGTATTTTCTTGGTCTACTTTATTTTGATAATAAGTTATCAAATCATTTAATTTTTGATCCCTATTTTCAACCTCTTTTAAACCTTTAAATGATTTAGTTGCTTTTTCTATTTCGCCTAAATTAGAATAAGCTACAGCTAATTCATATTTAGCAGTATAATCTTCAGGATGATTCTCTAATTTATCCTTTCTAACTTCCACTACATTTTGCCACTCTTCTTGATATTTACTATTCCCTAAAACAATTTGAGCATTAAATAATACGAAAATTAATATTAGTACTGTTAGAATTTTTTTCATTTCTTTCACCTCTGTTAAAATAGTTTTTTATTTAGTTTCTATTAACTCTTCAGGAGTCAAAATTAATTTTATATCAGGATTTATTCTTAATTCAACTTGATAACTAGTATCAGAAGGGATTGGATTATAGGAAAAATTATCATATTGAGCAGAACTTAAATTATTATCAATATAATCTTTACTTAAATAAATTTTGTCATTACTATTATTATAAAGACTTGATAAGTCATTAGGATATTTATTCAACTCCATCTTATACATAGTTAAAGATTGGCGCAAATTTTTTAATCTCTGCATTGCACTAACTTTTTTACTGTCATCTATGACCTGATTAACGTCCAAAATCATCACAGCAATTGAAGCTAAAATGGAAATCACCATTATAGTTATCATTAATTCAATCAATGTAAATCCAGAATTTAGTCCCTTCATGATATACCCTCTCCTGAAATATAATACTTATTAAATACAACTCTTTTCTTATAACTTAGACAAAACTAGACAAAAATCCTCTTTTATAAACTAATTATACTTTTTTCTTAATAAATTAATCTATATCGTAAATAAAAAAAATAAGAGCTATGATTATGAATTGTTATAACTTTAGCAGCAGGAGCTTTATTTACTGTAAAGGCAGCTTCTCCATTATTATTCAAAAATTTCGGTCCTCCTATATAAACCCCTGATTGATTTAAAAATAATTCATCTAATAACTGCTGTCTAATTAAATAATGAGCATAACTAGGTGTTTCGACTGTTATTCTATCTAATCCCATCTGCTTTAAAAATTTCAATAATAACTTATCTGCTAAATCATGACCCTTTCCACTTACTAAAATAATTATTGTATTATTATTAACATCTAAATCTTCTTTTTTAAATTCTTTTATTTTATTCAAATTTATTAATTTATAATTACAACTTACATTTTCTTTTACTACTTTCGCACCTTGAGGAGAAGTAGCAATTAAAACTGGAACTTTTTCTTCTTCAAAAATACGATGGTGATAAGGAATCGAAGCACCTGTCTTAGTAACTATAATATTATAAGGAACTTGTGGTTTGTTAAGCATTTCAACTCTGGCTGCTGCTAAATCTTTATCTAAAATATGAGCTGTTAAATTTTTTTCTGCCCTTAAAGTTTTTGGACCAAGAATAATCCCATCTGCAATTGTTCTTAATAAATTCAAAATCCACAAATCTGCTTCTCCTCCAGCCCGGTCATGTTTTTGACTGCGCGCAATTTGACCAGATTGGGGATTATCTTTAAAAGCAATAGTGCCATCAATAGAACTTACAAAGCATCCTAAAAGCAATGGGCGATTAGTTAAACAAGGCAAAAGTTTCAATTGACCATAAATCTTGTTTAACTTGTCTAGCTCTAAATCACTGTTTTGATAATTTTTATCAAAATCAGCATATATTTGATTTAATTTAACATCTTCAATGTTGAAGTTTTTAGTTCCTAATGTCATTCTAAACCTCTCCTTTAGCTTATCCTTAATAAATCACTAGCCTTCAAAATTAATTATATCATATTTCTGTCACTTTTTAATAATTTTATTCTAAAAAAAGCACAGACTAAATTTAGCCTGTGCTTCTATTCTGATTGATTATTTTCTTGATTGTTTTTTTCTTCATAGGTTTCATCCATTGCTTGTTTAGTAGATTCTAGTAATACATCTTCTATTCTAAAAACATTTTCTTCCCCTACTTTATCTAATATGCCTGAATTAACAAGAACTTTGTATAATTTATCATTAACCCCAGCAATTTTAACTATTCCATCTTTTTTATGCACTTTAGTAACAAATCCCTTTAATTCACGAACTACTGTTAAATCAATTCGTTCAATATTCCTCATTCTAAGCACAAAATTTTCTCCAGTAGATAATAATCTTTCTAACTCTTCTTTTAAATTTTCTACTGAACTAAAATGTAAGTTACCACTTAAATCAATTACAATGCACTCTTTTATATCTTGAGCCAATTTATCAACATTGGCAACTTGTTTTAGCTCATCTTTTTCAGTTTCTTGGTCATAATGAACTGGTTTGATATTTACTTTGCTACTTTCTTTCAAAACTATAATTATTGAAACTAAAACTCCAAAATAAATTGCATAATCAATACTAGGGGCTAAAATTGTCGCACTAAAAGTACCAATAAAAATCATTGCATCGCCTTTAGTAGTTTGGAAAGCTTGCTTTATTTCTCCTATATCAATCATACTTACTGCTACTACA
>JBNJFD010000062.1:0-10452 GCA_051746525.1 Bacillota bacterium
AAGAGTCTTGTTTTTTAAGACTCGAAGGGTGCAACCTAGTCATTAACTCTAGTATGATGCTAATGTGAATTCAAGTAATTAACTTTATACTTCATAAAACAAGATAAGAAATCTGGTAGTGATAGCGGAGGGGCAACACCTGTTCCCATCTCGAACACAGAAGTTAAGTCCTCCAGCGCCGATGGTATTGTAGGGGCAGCCCTATGAGAGAGTAGGTCGCTGCCAGATTTTTAGTGTTCCCCGATAGCTCAGTTGGTAGAGCGAGTGGCTGTTAACCACTTTGTCGCAGGTTCAAGTCCTGCTCGGGGAGCCATTTTCATTTTTTGAAGAATTTTTTTATTTTCTTGTGAAATCAATTATTAAATGTTATAATTAAATTTAAGCTTATTATATCTTTGTTAGGTGGTTATATGGCAAAAAAAAGGAAAAGATATATTTGTAAAGAATGTGGTTATGAGTCACTAAAATGGAATGGGCAATGTCCAGAATGCAACAATTGGAACACTTTCGAAGAAACTATTATTGATCCTGATAAAGAAAAAGAAAAAAAACAGAAAAAATTAGCTAAAGAAGAAGCTTTACAAAGTTCTGATTTTGATGCAAGTGCTAAAGTAAAAAAAATTAGTGAAATAAACATAACTAGTGAAGATAGATTAAACACTGGTTTTTCTGAATTAGACAGAGTTTTAGGTGGAGGGATTGTTCCCGGCAGCTTGATTTTAATTGGTGGAGCTCCAGGAGTAGGTAAATCCACATTATTATTACAAACTGCTAATAAGGTAGCTCAAAATTATGATAAAGTCTTATATATTTCTGGTGAAGAATCGGAAAGACAGATTAAAATAAGAGCGGACAGATTAGAGTCTAGTGATTCTAGTCTATACATATTAGCAGCAACTAATTTGAATGCAATTATAAAAAAAATTAAAGATTTAAGACCTGATTTAATAATTGTGGATTCGATTCAAACTATTTATGACTCTAATGTTGATTCTGCTCCCGGTAGTATTAAACAGGTTAGAGAATCAACTAATTTATTAATGCAATTAGGAAAAAGAGAAGAATTACCAATGTTTATTGTTGGTCACGTAACAAAAGAAGGTTCTATTGCTGGGCCAAGGGTTTTAGAGCATATGGTAGATACAGTGCTCTATTTTGAGGGTGACCAAAATCATTCTTATCGAATGTTAAAAGGAATAAAAAACAGATTTGGTTCTACTAATGAAGTAGGAATTTTTGCCATGAATCAAACGGGATTAGAGGAAGTAATTAATCCTTCACAAACCTTTATTGCTGAACGCCCAGAAAATGTTTCTGGTTCAGTAATAATTCCTTGCGTAGAAGGAAGTCGTTCGATTCTAATTGAACTGCAAGCATTAGTTAGTTCTGCTAACTTTGGTAATCCAAGTCGAATGACAACAGGAGTAGACCATAAACGAGTTTCTCTTATTTTAGCGGTATTAGAAAAAAGATTAGGCTTAAATATTCAAATGGAAGATATACATATTAATATTGCTGGAGGATTTGAGATTAAAGAACCAGCGATAGATTTAGGATTAGTAGCTGCCATGGTATCTAGTTTTAGAGACAAACCTATTCCTAGTGATTTTGCTATAATTGGAGAAATAGGATTATCTGGAGAAGTAAGAGCTGTTAATAAGATTGAGAAAAGAGTTAATGAGGCTAGCAAATTAGGATTTAATAAATTTATTATACCCCAAGGAAATCTTGATGATTTAAATAAGGATAATGAGCAATTATCTATTTATGGTGTTTCTAATATTAAAGAAGTATTAGATTTGATTTTAGGAGGTGGATAAATGCCAGATTTTTCTAAAATTAGTGAGTTTGATGACAGTTTAAAATTATTATCTCCAGGAACTAATTTCAGAGAAGGATTAGAAAACATTTTACGTGCTGAAACTGGAGCATTAATTGTAGTGGGAGATAGTGAAGAAGTTTTGGGGATTGTAGATGGAGGATTTAATATTAATGCTAAATTATCCCCTCAAAAATTATATGAATTGGCAAAGATGGATGGAGCTATAGTTTTAAGTAGTGATGCAGAGAGGATATTGTGTGCTAATGCTCAATTGATACCAGATCCTTCCCTTGATTCTGATGAAACTGGTACTAGACACCGTACTGCCGAAAGAGTAGCTAAACAAACAGGAGAATTAGTAATTGGCATTTCGCAGAGGAGAGATGTGATTACTTTATATAAAGAGGATAAAAAATATGTATTAGAAGATATTAGAGTTATTTTAGTTAAAGCTAATCAAGCTATTCAAACTTTAGAGAAATATAGAAATGTACTAGATCAGGCTTTAACTAATTTAAGTGCTTTAGAATTTGAAGATTTAGTTACTATTTCTGATGTGGCAACTGTTTTGCAAAGGACAGAAATGGTATTAAGGATTGGGCGTGAAATTGAAAAATATATTAATGAATTAGGCAGTGAAGGTCGATTGATTAATATGCAGTTAGAAGAGTTAGTTTCTAATGTTAAAGAAGAAGGTTTGTTAATTGTTAAAGATTATAAAACAAATGATGTTGAAAGTGATGAAGTTGAAGAACCCGAAGAAATTTTTGATAAAATTTCAAATTGTTCTTCTGATGAACTACTTAGTTTGTCTACAATTAGTAAATATTTAGGTCATAGTGGTAATATTAGTGCTCTAGATTTATCAATTTCACCGCGGGGATATAGATTATTGAAGAAAATACCTCGAGTGCCAATGTCTGTTATTGAAAATATAGTTTCATCTTTTGAGAATTTTCATGAAATACTAAATGCTTCAATTGAAGAACTAGATGATGTTGATGGAGTAGGAGATGTAAGAGCTCAGGCGATTAAAGAAGGACTGAAAAGACTTCGCGATCAGGTCTTGTTAGACAGGCATATATAATTGGTATAGATTGACATAACGTTTTGAAATTGATATAATTATTGTGTTATACTATTTACTGAATGGGGGTTACATATATGTTTGAAGTGGGGGATAACATTGTTTATCCGAATCATGGAGCTGGAACAATTGTTGATATAGAGGAAAAAGAAATTTTGGGTGAAACAAAACAGTATTATATTATGAAATTGCCAATTGGAGAAATGAGAGTGATGATTCCAAAGGATAATGCTGAAGATATAGGATTAAGAGATATAATAGATGAAGATATTATACCCAATGTGTATAAAGTTTTATCTCAAGAGCAAAGTAAAATGTCGCAGAATTGGAATAGAAGATATAGAGCTAATAGTGAAAAGATAAAAACTGGTGATATATTTGAAGTAGCAGAAGTTGTTAGAAATTTAACTATTCGTGACATTGTGAAAGGCTTATCAACTGGAGAAAAAAAGATGTTAAGTAATGCGCGTCAGATTTTAATTAGTGAATTAGTGTTAGCTGAAGATGCTGATGAAGAAGAAATTAGAGAGAAAATAGATAATATATTTGAAAAGCAAGATTTTGATGAAGAGTAGCGTCAGGTAGTCCTGACGTTTATTTTCATATATATAATATTATTAGGAGGTGAAGTTTTTTGAATAAAGTTAGAAAGCTCCTCGGGATATTACTTGGAGGAGCAATAGGACAACTTACAATTAGTTTGATGGGATTAGCAGAAGAAGTTACTTGGGAAATTGACAAGTTAATAACGAACAATACAGTATATGGTGTCTTAGTTGGTGCTGTATTAGGTTTTTTCTTGGTGCCTTGGATTATTATTAAGATATTTAATATAATAAATCAGTTTAAATCTGATTTAGAAGAACTTCCAGGACAGGACATTTTATCTGGTATTATTGGATTAGTAATTGGGTTGTTATTAGGAGTGTTAGTTAGTATATCTTTTTCCATTTCTTCTATTCCTAGATTTGGAGGACTTATTCAAATCTTAATTAATTTAATATTAGGTTATTTAGGTTGGAGTTTAGGAGTTAATAAACGGGAAGATTTGTTAAAAGGAATCAGCTCTTTTACTAATAGAAAGAGTACTGATGACCAAGATGATAATGAAGATAGTGAAGATGAATTTTCAAATAGTAGTAATGCTGAGGAATTGAGAGCTACTTATAAGATTTTAGATACAAGTGCAATTATAGATGGTAGAGTAGCTGATATTTGCAAAACTTCTTTTATTGAAGGGGTTTTAGTAATTCCAGAATTTGTATTAGAAGAGCTGCAGCATATTGCAGATTCATCTAATATTTTAAAGCGTAATCGAGGCAGAAGAGGTTTGGATATTTTAAACAAAATACAAAATGAGATTGATATTCCGGTATTAATTTCAAGTAAAGATTATGATGATATTAAAGAGGTAGATAGAAAATTAGTTAAGTTAGCTAAAGAATTAAATGGACAAGTTGTAACTAATGATTATAATTTAAATAAAGTTTCTGAATTACAGGGAGTTTCAGTTTTAAATATCAACGAACTAGCTAATGCAGTTAAACCTGTTGTGCTACCTGGAGAAGAAATGGAAGTTAAAATCATTAAAGATGGAGAAGAACCAGGTCAAGGAGTAGGATATTTAAATGATGGAACAATGATTGTAGTTGATGATGGGAAAGATCATATTGGTGAAAAATTAGATGTATTAGTCACTAGTGTTTTACAAACTTCAGCAGGAAGAATGATTTTTGCTAAACCGAAATATAAGGCACAACAAGCTTTAAGCTAGATGGAGGAGTTAAAGATGGGATTAAGCGTAGTTATTCCTGCCGCTGGGCAGGGTAAAAGAATGAAAACAGAAAAAAATAAACAATTTTTGATGTTAGATGACAAAGAGGTTTTAGCACATACAATATCAAAATTTGAAAATAGCAATCTTGTAGATGAGATAATAGTAGTGGCTAGAGCGGATGAGATTAGTTATTGTGAAAATAAGGTAGTGCAAAACTATGATTTCACTAAAGTTGTTAAAGTTATAGCTGGGGGTAGTACAAGGCAGGAATCTGTTTATAATGGCCTGCAGGAAGTTGCTGAGAGTAGTGACTTTATTTTAATCCATGATGGTGTGAGACCTTTTATAACTGGACAATTAATAGAAAAAGTGGTAGCAGAAGTTAAAGAGTATGAAGCTGCAGCTGTAGGAGTTTCAGTTAAAGATACGATTAAGGTAATTAATTCGGATACAATGATTATTAATACTCCTGATCGTTCTAAATTAGTTGCTATTCAAACACCGCAAGCATTTAAGAAAGATTTAATTATGGATGCTTATCAGCAGGCAGTTGAAGATGGTTTTGTTGGCACTGATAGTTCTAGTTTGGTGGAAAGATTAGATAAAACCGTTAAACTAATTGAAGGATCATATGAAAATATAAAATTAACTACTCCAGAAGATTTGGAGTTAGGTGAAATAATTTTGTCAAGGAGGAACTAATGCTTACAGGAATCGGATATGATGTTCATCGCTTAGAGCCTGATCAAGATTTAGTATTAGGTGGTGTTGAATTAGATTATTCTTTAGGTTTGCTTGGCCATTCTGATGCTGATGTTTTGCTTCATGCAATTGCTGATGCAATTTTAGGTGCTTTAGGAGCAGGGGATATAGGAAAGCATTTCCCAGATGATGATCCGCAGTACAAGGGGATTTCAAGTTTGATTTTACTCCAAGAGATAAATGAGTTAGTTGAGAGCAGGAATTTAAAAGTAAATAATATAGATTCGATTATCATAGCCCAAAAACCTAAATTAGCGCCCTATATAGAAAAAATGGAACAGAATATTGCAGAAGTTTTAAAATTAGAAATAGCTAGAGTTAATGTAAAAGCAACTACTACAGAAAAACTAGGGTTTGTTGGTACCGAGCAGGGTATTGCTGCTCAAGCAGTCGTTAGTGTGAAGGAGGAACAAAAATAATGGAAGTACAAGAATTAATGAGTTCAGATGTAATTACAGTTACTCCTGATGTTAAACTAGAAGAAGCCGAAAGATTAATGAATGTTAATAGTATTGGGCGATTAGTTGTAGTTAAAGATAATAAAGTAGTAGGTGTTCTGACAGATGGAGATTTAGTTAAGAATAATGATTTTAATGTCTCTGTTTCGGAAATTATGGAAAGAGATGTTATTACAATTCAGAATAAAAAGACGATTCAAGAGGTTTCACAAGTTTTATCTAATAACCAGATTGGTGGTGTCCCAGTAGTTGATGCTAGTAATGATTTGGTAGGCATTGTTACTGCTGAAGATATTGTATCGGGTTATGTTAAAGAAGAAAAAGCAGAAAATATTTCTCCAGAGAGTTCTTCAATTTATTTAGCTATGACAAGAAGTAGAGAATATGAAAGTTATTGGTTAGATAAGATTAGAGGATATGGATATAAAGCTGCAATTACTCAAACTGGAGCAAGTGCTGAAGATTTACCGATTAAATTAAGAGAAAGTATTACAGTAGCAGCTATTGCTCGGGGAGTAATCAAAGAAAATCCAAAAGAAAAGATCGCTGTTTCTAATGCTGTTAAAGATGCCTATACTCAGTTGAATTTAGTAAATCCTGGCTTAGGCGGTGGATTTAAAGTAGCAATAGTGAGAGGAAAAGGGCGAGTTGCTGTATCAGCTTTTGGTAAATTTGGTCATGCTTTAGTAGATGGACCAGAGCAGTTAGCCTTAGGAATTAGTGTGATTTAAGACTTTGATTTTTAGGGGTTGGGTGGGGACTTTTCTACTCAATCTCTTTTTTATTTTGGGGAGTGAATTTGTAACTTATATACAATAATTTCTGAGTAGAGTTTACTTGTTACTTGAAATTTGGCTTCAAATATTCTATAATATATTTGCTTAGAACTGATATAAAAGAAAGGGGAAGGTTATGACTGATACAAGAGTAAGATTTGCACCTAGTCCAACAGGACAAATACATATAGGAAATATTAGAACAGCTTTATTTAATTATTTATTTGCTCGCAAGAATGAAGGACAGTTTGTGTTAAGAATTGAAGATACTGATAGAAAAAGGTCAACTAGTGAATTTGAAGAGGTTATCCATAAGGAAATGGATTGGTTAGGTTTAGACTGGGATGAAGGTCCACAACAAGGTGGAGAATTTGGTCCGTATCGGCAAACAGAAAGATTAGATATTTATGAGCAATATATTGAAGAATTGTTAGAAAAGGATTTAGCGTATCGCTGTTATTGTACTCCTGAAGAGTTAGATGAAATGAGGGAAAAACAAATAGCTAATGATGAAGCTCCAAGATATGATGGTAGATGTAGAGATTTAACAGCAGAGGAGCGTCAAGAATTAGAAGATGAAGGTCGAGAAGCAGTTATTCGATTCAAGTCACCGTTAGAAGAAGAAGAAATTATAGTTGATGATGTAATTCATGGTGAAGTTTCTTTTAGTAGTGATGTAATTGATGATTTTGTAATTGTTAAATCTGATGGGATTCCTACTTATAATTTTGCAGTAGTGATTGATGATCATTTAATGGAAATTAGTCATGTAATTAGAGGAGAAGATCATTTATCTAATACTCCTAAACAAAATTTATTATATCAAGCTTTTAATTGGCAACCTCCTAAATTTGCTCATTTACCGATGATTTTAGGGTCTGACCGTTCTAAATTAAGTAAAAGAAGTGGAGAGGCTTATGTTTATGTAAGTGAATATCGTAAAAAAGGTTATTTGCCAGAGGCAGTAGTTAACTTTTTATCATTATTAGGATGGTCTCCTGCTGATGATGAAGAAATTTTCTCTCAACAAGAAATTATTAATAGATTTTCTATGGAGCGAGTTAATAAAAGTGCTGCTGTGTTTGATGTAGAGAAATTAAATTGGATGAATGGAATGTATATTAGGAATGAGGATTTAGCTAAAATAACTGATTTGGCTATTCCATATATAGAACAACAATATGATATAGCAGATAAATCTAGAGAGTGGTTAGAATTATTAGTTGCTACTGTTCGAGAATCAATAGATTATTTAGCAGAAATAACAGCAGAAGTTGAAATCTTCTTTAGTGATTTAGAATATGATGATTTAACAGAAGCAAAAGAAACTTTCCAAGAAGAAGATGTTGATTTAGTGTTAGAGACTTTAAAAGAAAGGTCTGAAAAACTAGACACTTGGAAGAAAAAAGATATTAGAGCAATGATGAATCAAGTAATTAAAGATTTGCCTGTAGGGGGGAGATTATTTTTCCACCCAGTCAGAATTGCATTAACGGGACAAGATTCAGGACCGGCATTATACAATATAGCAGCTTTATTAGGACAACAAGAAACGGTGGATAGATTAGAACAAGCTTTAGCATTAGTTTAATATTGAATTAAAAGCTGGGAAGAGGAATAGTAAGTTAGTCCCTTTCTTTACAGAGAGAGAGCGCTGATTGAGCTGAGAGTGCTCTCAGAAATACTATCTGAATGCTCCTTGGAGCTAGATGACTGAAAAAAGTATGTTATCTCGGTTAACATCCGTAATCGTGTTTCAAGCGAGTATTAAGTTACTAAGCAGAGTGGGACCGCGGAGCCTTCCGTCTCTGATATGGAGATGGAAGGTTTTTTGTATAATAAAACTAATTTTTTATTCATAATAAAGTATTAGTTGCAAAATTGGAGGTGAAAAAATGGGGAGTCTATTTAAAGAGCTAAAAAGTGATATTGAAGCTATTTTTGATCGTGATCCTGCTGCTAGTAATTTGTTGGAAGTGCTATTAACTTATTCAGGATTACATGCAGTTGTTTTTCACCGTTTAGCCCATCCGCTTTATCAATTAGGATTAAGAACTTTACCACGCTTGGTTTCTCAAATTGGGAGGTTTTTAACAGGAATAGAAATTCATCCCGGGGCCCAAATTGGGAATGGCTTTTTTATTGACCACGGTATGGGTGTTGTAATTGGCGAAACTACAGAAATAGGTGAGAATGTAACCTTGTATCAAGGAGTTACTCTTGGGGGCACGGGAAAAGAAACAGGTAAGCGGCATCCTACTATTGGAGATGATGTGATAGTTAGTGCAGGAGCTAAGGTTTTAGGATCGATGGAAATTGGGAATAATGTAAAAATAGGAGCCGGTGCTGTAGTATTAGATTCAGTTCCTGATAATTGTACAGTAGTAGGAATTCCTGGAAGGATTGTAGTTAAAGATGGAGAAAGGATTACTCGTGGAGCTGATTTAGAGCATGGTGATTTGCCTGATCCTGTTAAAGAAATGTGTAGTTGTTTAGATAGAAGACTAAGTAATTTAGAAAAATTAATAGAGAAAGGTGATGTAAATGACTTTAAAGGTTTATAATACTTTAATAAATTCGAAGGAAGAGTTCGAAGCTATTGAAGAAGGAAAAGTTAAGATGTATTCCTGCGGGCCAACAGTCTATGATTATTTTCATATTGGTAATGCTAGGGCATTTATTGTGCCTGATATAATTAAACGTTATTTAGAATATCAAGGTTATGAGGTGCTGCATGTTTTAAATTTTACTGATATTGATGATAAAATGATTAATCGAGCTGAAGAAGAAGGTGTTACTGTAACAGAATTAGCACAAAAATTTATTAAAGCTTATTTTGAAGATACAGATGCTTTAAATATTAAACGAGCTGATGTGTATCCTAAAGCAACAGAGCATATTGATGAAATGATTGATGTAGTAGATGATTTAGTAGAGCAGGGATATGCTTACGAAAAAGATGGGGATGTGTATTTTAAAGTTGCTGAATTTGATAGCTATGGTAAATTATCGAATCGTAATCTAGAAGATTTACAAGCTGGTTCGAGGGTAGATGTTAACCAGCAGAAAGAAAATCCATTAGATTTTACTCTGTGGAAAGAAAGTAAAGCAGGAGAACCAGAATGGGACAGCCCTTGGGGGCAAGGGAGACCAGGCTGGCATATTGAATGCTCGGCAATGTCTACTAAGTATTTAGGAGAAGAATTTGATATTCATACGGGTGGTGTAGATTTAACTTTTCCTCATCATGAGAATGAGATTGCTCAAAGTGAAGCGCGGTGTAACCATGAGGTGGTTAATTATTGGATTCATAATGGATATATTAATATTGAAGGAGAAAAGATGTCTAAGTCATTAGGGAATTTCTTTACTACTAGAGATATTTTAGACAAGTACAAGGCTGAGATTGTTAGATTCTTCTTGATCTCAAAGCATTATCGCAGTCCAATTAATTTTAGTGAAGAAAACATGAAAGAAGCTGCTAAAAGTTTAGCTAGATTAGAGAATGCTGTAGATAGAGTGAATCACTTGTTAAACCAAGAAGTACAGGATGGAACTTTGACTGGAGAGCAATTATTTGAATTGTGTGAAATGAAGAAAGAAGAATTTATAGCAGCAATGGATGATGATTTTAATACTTCTTTAGCAATAGCAGCCCTGCATGAATTAGCTACAGCAGTTAATAAATTTATTGACCAAGATGATTTTGTGTTAACTATTGAAGTGAAGAAAGGGTTAGAGGAAGTTAAAGCTACTTTTGATGAATTAGG
>JBNJFD010000063.1:0-10434 GCA_051746525.1 Bacillota bacterium
GCAGCGGCAATTAGTAGCTGGGATTTCAAAGCACTATGAGGCAGATGAATTAGTTGGGAAACAGGTATTAATGGTTGCTAATATGAAACCTGCTACTATCTTTGGAGTAAAATCAAATGGAATGATTTTAGCAGCTTCTAATGATGAAGGAGATCTAAAAATAACTACTGTTGATGGAGAAATTTCAAATGGAGCACAAGTTAAATAAAAACAGTGATGAGTAAACAGTGAAGAGTGACGAGTAAGCAGTAAAGAGTAAACAGTGACGAGTAAAGAGTGACGAGTAAAGAGTAAAGAGTAAAAACAGTGATGAGCTATTAGTCATGAGTAGAGACTTGGCATTGCCAAGTCTGGCTTTTGATTTTGATTATATGTTTTTGCATTTAATTGTCCATTATCCATTCTCAATTATCAATTGAAAAAAAGCGAGGTGAAATGAATGCTAATCGATACTCATGCCCACTTAGATTTTGACCGTTTTGATAATGACCGAGCGGAGGTAATTCAGGCGGCTTATGATAGTGGGGTTAAAAAGATAATTAATGTCGGGGCTGATATGGAGTCTAGCCGCAATTCTGTGGACTTGGCCCAGGACTATGATTTTATTTATGCTAGTGTGGGAATGCATCCTCATGATGCTCAAGATTTTGACGAAAATAAATATCAGGAGCTAAAGAAATTAGCTCAAAATGATAAAGTAATTGCTATTGGAGAATTAGGGTTAGATTATCACTATGATAATTCACCACGAGAAAAGCAGCAGGAAGTATTTAAAAAGCAGCTGCAGTTAGCTACAGAAGTAAATCTACCAGTAGTGATTCACAGTCGTGATGCTAAAGAGGATACTTTAAAAATATTAAAGGAGCATGCTCAAGATTTAACAGGAGTAATGCACTGTTATGGTTATGATGTGCCTACTGCTAAAGAGGTATTTGAACTAGATTTTTATCTTTCTTTTGGCGGAATTATTACTTTTAATGGTACAAGTGCTGTAAGAAAGATGATTAAAAAGCTGCCTTTAGAGCGAATTATTTTAGAAACAGATGCTCCTTATTTAACACCAGAGCCTCATCGGGGCCAACGAAATGAATCGAAATATGTTAAGGAAGTAGCTAAGAAAATGGCAGATATTAAAAATATGAGCTTAAAAGAAGTAGCTGAGATTACAACTGAAAATGCAGAGCAGTTATTTGATTTGACTTAGTTGAGGCAGGGTGTTAATCTTTGATTAGCATCCTGTTTTTTCAATTATCAATTATTAAACGGAGTTGGTATAAATGGCGATAACTTATCAATTAGGCAGTAAATTATATATAAATTTAACGAATAATTGTACTAACAATTGCAAATTTTGTGTGCGGCAGTTTAAAGATGGTTTAGGCGGCTATGAATTATGGATTGATGATGAGCCTACTGTGGCAGAATTGATAGCTGATATTGGTTCAGCAGCTGAATATTCTGAGGTGGTCTTTTGCGGTTTTGGAGAGCCTTTGCTGCGAGTAGATACCTTAATTAAAGTTGCTACTTGGGTGCAGGATAATTATCCCGCTGTTCCTGTCAGAATTAATACTAATGGCTTGGCTAATCTGGTTCATGATAGAAATGTATTACAGGATTTAGAAGGAATAATTGATAGTATATCAATTAGTATGAATGCTTCTAATCCAGAAACTTATCAAGAGGTGTCTCAATCTAAATATGGGGCAGCAGCTTTTGAAGCAGTACTGGAGTTTATTACAGAGGCAACAGAATATATCCCTAAAGTGCAAGTGTCAGTAGTGGATTACCCAGGCGTTGATGTTGAGCAGTGTAGGAAATTAGCCCAAGAATTAGGAGTGGAGTTTAAGCTGCGTCATTTTTAAAGAGTGGCCAGTAGTTTAATTTGTGTTTTGGCAGAGTATAAGATACAATAAATATGATTAGCATATTTTAATGTTGAAGGTGATAATTTGATTAAAGAAGTTATTGTAGTCGAAGGAAGAGATGATTTAGAAGCTGTTAAAAGAGCTGTAGATGCCGAAATAATTGTTACTCATGGATTTTCTTTGAGTACTGAGGTGATAGAGCAAATTAAGTTGGCCCAGCAAAACAAAGGGGTAATTATTTTTACTGACCCTGACCATGCTGGTGATTTGATTAGAAAAAGGATTAAAAAACAAGTTAGTGGGTGCAAAGATGCTTATTTAGCTCAAGCTGATGCTATTGAAAAAAATGATATTGGAATTGAAAATGCTGCACCTGAAGTGATCCGTGATGCCTTAGCTAAAGCTAAAGCCAGCCATCAGCAGCCGCGGAAAGAATTTAAGAAACAGCAGTTAATTGAATTAGGGTTATTAGGAACAACTAATTCTAAGCAGTTAAGAAGAGATGTGGGCCAAGAATTAGGGATTGGTTATGCCAATGGCAAACAGTTTTTAAATAGATTAAATGGTTATGGGATTAGTATGGAAGAGTTAATTGAAGCATTAGAAAAATTTACTAGAGGTGAGGAATAAATAATGGATATTGCAAAGCCGAGTAAGACTAAAGAATTGTTAAGAAAGCATAATTTAGAATTAAAGAAAAGTTTAGGACAGAATTTTTTAGTAGATGATAATATTTTGGATAAAATAGTTACTTCTGCCGCAGTGGGACCAGAGGATACAGTAATTGAAATTGGCCCGGGGATAGGTTCTTTGACGCAAAGATTAGCTCAAAAAGCTAATCAAGTTGTAGCAGTAGAAGTAGACCAGAGGTTAGAAGAAGTTCTAGAAGAAACTTTAGCTGAATATAATAATGTAGAAGTAGTTTATGATGATGCTTTAGAAGTTGATTTTGACCAACTTGTTAATGGGCAGTATAAAATTGTGGCAAATTTACCATACTATATTACAACGCCGATTGTGATGAGATTATTAGAAGAAAAGTTTAATGTAGAACAGATAGTGTTTATGGTGCAGAAAGAAGTTGCTGAAAGAATGGTTGCTAGTCCAGGTGGGAAAGATTATGGAATTTTATCTATTGGTATTCAATTTCATACTACAGCAGAAATATTATTTAACGTACCTCCTGATGTATTTATCCCGCAGCCTAAAGTTCATTCTTCTGTAGTTTCTTTGAATGTACTAGAGGAGACTCCTATTGATGTAACATCAAAAGAATTCTTTTTTAAGATTGTTAATGCTGGTTTTCAGCAGCGGAGGAAAACTATTAGAAATTCATTAAGTAAAGCTGCTAATATAAATTTAAGCCGTGATTTAGTAGACCAGGCATTAGAAGAAGTTAATATTGACTCTAGGAGAAGAGCTGAAAAATTAAGTTTAGAACAATTTGCTAAGTTAAGTAATAAAATATTTGAACTATTTAATAAATAGCTATTGACAGATGAAATTCTTTCTGGTATAATTTATATCTTGACATAAAAACGAAGCTGTGATATAATTATCTAAAATGATACAAAATGAAAGGTGGGCTGAAATGGGAAATAATATTCTCACCCAGATTAAAAGTGATCTTGACTCTTTTGTTGGCAAACAAGTAGAACTTAAAGCTAATCAAGGACGAAGAAAAATTATTGAAAAAGAAGGGATTTTATTAGAAACTTATCCCAATGTATTTGTAATTAAAGTCAACGATGACCAAACCCCACGTAGAATGTCATATAGTTATGCGGATGTATTAACAGAAACGGTTGAAGTAAAAATTAAAGAAAACGAGATGAGAATCGGATGCATTAGCGTTTAACTCCTCATTTTTGAGGAGTTTTTAATTTTCTTAGGTAATGGTGCTTAAATTTAAGCGCCATTACCTTTTTTTATTTTTTGACTTTAAAATTTAGCTCAGCACTGAGTTCTTGTTACTATTTTCCTTTCACGAATTGCAGTTATAAGCGAATATACTGCAATAAGTGGAAGGAGGGTTATGATGAAGAAGATAAAAGAAGTGATAGAGAGATATAAAGATAAAATATTTGAGTTGGAGAATGTAGTGGGTGTAGGGTGTGGTTATAAGCAAGTAGGAAATAGATTTACAGACAAAGAGAGTATAGTAGTGTTGGTAGAAGAGAAATTAAGTGAAGATGAATTATCAACAGAACATATTGTACCACAGAATATCGAAGACCAAGAAACTGATGTAATAGAAGTGGGCAAGGTAGAGTTATTGGCTACTAATGATGAGGTTAGGACGACGGGAATTCGACCTGCCCAGCCAGGAATAAGTATAGGGCATCATAAAATTACTGCAGGCACTTTTGGAGCAGTAGTTAAAGATAATAAAACTGAAGAAAAATTAATATTATCTAATAATCATGTATTAGCTAATATTAGTAACGGCAAAGATGGTAAAGCAAAGCAGGGAGATAGAATACTGCAGCCGGGTAGTTATGATGGAGGAACAGTTGATAATGATATAATTGGTTATTTAGAGCGATTTATTCCCATCCATAATCAAAGTGCTAATTATTGTCCTTTTATCTCTGGAGTAGAAAGAGTAGTGGGTGGATTAAGCTCAATCTTTAATTTGCCTTATCGAGTCAAACCAGTAATTTTAGAGAATAAAGTTGATTGTGCAGTAGCAAAACCTAAATCAGAAGATTTGATAACAGAAGAAGTATTAGGATTAGGGGTAGTTAATGGAGTTGCAGAGGCTAAGTTAGGAATGAAAGTTAAAAAAAGCGGTCGTACAAGTGGGATTACTACTGCTAGAATTAAAGCAATTAATGCAACTATTAATGTTCAATTATCTGAAGAAGAAACAGCTTTATTTACAGACCAGATAGTAACTGAACCTTTTTCTCAACCTGGAGATAGTGGGGCTGTAGTATTAAATAGTAAAAATCAAGTAGTAGGATTATTATTTGCTGGTTCTCAAAAGAGTAGTGTGTGTAATAATATAAAAAATGTAATTAAAGCTCTAAATATTGAATTTTAATTACCATAACTTACATTACTAATTTAGATAGTAACTATGCTATAATAAGACAAGACAAATCACTGCTAGAAGGGGGATTACAGCAATTGATGAAACAAGTAATATCCGTCATATTAATTTTTCTATTAATTTTTCCAGTACTAATATTTGCTTTTAGTAGTAGTGTCTATGCCTTTGGTGGATTAGATTTAAGTAGTACTTTTGCTAAAATAATAGAGGGTTTATTAGCTTTGTTTTTTTTAGATAAAATTTTTAATCCAGAAGTTAAAGACGTTGGAACTGATAGACAAGAAAATAACAGTTCAAATTTAGACTGGAAGACTAGAGAAGTGGAAAGATTAACAGCTGCTGAGAATAAAATGCTGAACTTAATTAATCAAGCGAGAACTAAAAACAAATTACAACCTTTAAAAATAAATTATAATTTAGTTAAGATTGCTAGAGAAAAAAGTAGAGATATGATAAAAAATGATTATTTTGCTCATCACTCTCCAACTTACGGGTCTCCTTTTAATATGTTTGAAACTTTAGGGATTAACTATTATTTAGCTGGAGAGAATATTGCAGGTGCTGCAGAAGTTGAATCTGCTCATCAAGAGTTGATGAATAGTAAAGATCATCGAGATAATATTTTAGATCCCAGTTTTACGGATGTGGGAGTAGGAATTATTAAAGGAGGGCCTTATGGTCAGATGTACACTCAAGAATTTGCTGATTTAAAAAAATAAAATATGATTTAGAGCTTTGCATTTAGCAAGGCTTTTTTTATTTTTTGCTTATCTATTAACAAATTCTGAGTGTGAGTCATATTATATAATAACTAATATAGAGAGGAGGGGTCATATGGCAGAAGGAGTTGAAGTGCAGGGAAGAGATTGCGGTTGTGGAAACGGAATTTTAGATTGTTTAGAACAATTTGAATGTGAGACAGTTATTTGTGTTTTAAAATCTGGGGGCGCTTGTGATGATTGTTTTTGCTGTTGCAAGCAGGAAGGAATGGTTTGTGATGTAAATAGAAAGTGTGGGATTTTGACTTTGTTAGATGATGAAAATAAAATATTCATCCCAGTTGATGCTATAGCAGCAGTTATTAAAAAGAGTTGTTGCTGTTAATTGAGATAATTATAAAGGGGGCGATTGTCATGCCTCCTTGTTTTAATTACAGAAAGGGGGGCATGAATTATGAGGCAGGGAAAGATTAATAATAATTTTTTAGAGAGTTTTGTTGATGCAGCAGCAGAGTTGTTAGCACATAGTAAAAATCATAAGAATAATCCAACACCCTCATTAAATAAATTCTCAAACTTAAAAGAACCAGAACAAAACATAGTAATAACTAGCGAGGAAGCAGAGCAAATATTAAATATTTTAAAAAACTTTCAAAATGAGTTAGAAAGCAAAGAAGAACAGATTGCTAGCTTGAAAAATAAATTAGCTGCTAAAAAAGAAAAACCTCCTCCAAAAGATAATTTCAAATATGAATTAATTGAGCACGCTGAAAATTTAGATTTGGTGGTAGTATTAATTCAAACAGGTGGTGATTGCTGTGATATTCAAGGGAATGTTTTTAGAGTTCATGAAGATTTTGTAGTTCTATTAGGTCAAGATAATAGCCTAATTAAAATTTTGCTTAATAAAATAGCGGCTATTAAAGTAATTAATAATAAAAAAAGCAGGGAAAAAGATGATTTTAATGAGGATGAAAATAATAAGTGTATAGTTAAAGAAGTACAAGAAAAAAATAGTGAACAGAAAATAAAAGCAATTTGAAAGGACTAATTATAATTTTTTTAAAGTTGATTTTGATTATATTTAAGTGATTAATTACATATGATAAGAAGTAAGATAGAGTTGTAGAGCATGAGAATGACAAGAATTATTTTAAAACTCAAACTAATTTTTAATGAAAAAGGAGGTGAATTCCTGGTTAGATAGATTGATAACCAGGACATGAGTGAGACTATCAACTAAAGATGAAAGTAGTGCTAAAGACTATAGTTTAGGATTAAATCAAGTTGAAGCTAAGATAGGTATTGGACATTTGCCTGAAGAAACTACTGCTCAAACTCCGGGCTATTTAGCAGTAAAAATTAACAATTATCCTCTCCAGGATAATGATTTCAAGTTTTTTGGGGTCAGTAAACAAGGAGATACTATTTCAGGCCCCGGAGTTAGAGCGGAAAAGATAGCTAAACCAAATCAGCAAGAGATGATAGCTTTATTTGATATAAGTGATTTGGTGGGAAGTGGTCAATTTACTGAAGAAACTGTAGAAGGGATTATTACAGCTGGTAATCAAGAAATTAGTAGAAATAGGGTTAATTATAATTCAGAGTTTTATTTAGGATAAGTAATAATAGTTTGATGAATTTAAAAGACATATCTAACCGAGTAATAATGGTAGATATGTCTTATTAATTTTTGTAGAGGTAGAAGATAATAAAAAAATATAAAAATCATGAACATTTTAATTTTCACTGCATATAGTATAAATGAGAGTATTTTTTGTGAGAAAGGAGAGAAAAAGATGGGAATTCAGGTGACAAAGGATAGTGTTAAGGTTAAATATGTTGCAGGAGAAAGTTCTATAGTAGAAACAATAACTCAAACCTTAAATGTTCCTACTAACAAACCATTTATTGAACGAGTTTTAGATGTAACCCCAGAATTAACAGGAGAAGTTTCTGCTGCAGTAGGAGAAAATGGAATTATTGAATTTGCTGATAATAATGAAGGGCAGATCAGCTTAGGGGTAACTTATGTAGCGTCAGGTCAAGACCCAGCGCAGCCAGTTCACTATTTTAGCAGTGCAGATACAGGAGAATATATCAACTTGTCGGATTTAACTAAAACAATTACTATTCCTGAAGCAGAAGCAGGAATGGAGGTGGTAGTAGAAGTTGATTTTATTAGAATTGATGATGAAGCTGTGTCTAGTGATACAGTTTTAGACCAAGTTGAGGTAGAGTTAACAGTTAGGGTAACAGTTAAAGTAATTGACCATAAAGAGTTTGAGTTAATTACAGGAGTGGAAGGAATTGACCCAGAATTAATTATGACAGAAGATTTAGTGATAGAAGATATAGTTGCTGACCAAAACTACCACCGACAAATTAGAGATAACATTGTAGAAATCGATGAAGAAATAGAAAGAATACTTAAAGTCAATGGTGCAATCATTAAAACAAAAGCCCCAGAAATAACAGGTGATGTAGTAACAGTAAAAGGCGACTTCCAAATCCAAGTTTTATATGTGGCTGGAGGTAGTGATCAACCGGTTCATCTAGCTACGGGAACATTTGAAATTAATGAAGATATTTCTATACCAGAACTAACAGAGGACAGTAATGTATATGTGGATATTGTTCTTAAAGATTGGAATTATGAAAGAAGGTCTATTAATGGTGGGGAAGAAGTAGAGGTAGATGCTTTAATAGATATTAATATTAAAGTTACGGAATTAAAAGATATTACTGTAGTTACAGCAATTGATTGTGCAGCAATTGAAGTTGAAACAGAATTATTAAGAGTAGATGAGATTATAGGGGATAAAGCAGCTACTCATACTTTTACTGAAGTAGTGAATGTTCCTGCAGCTAAACCAGACATTAAGACTGGTGGTGTTCTAGAAACAAATATTAATTATTTAGCCTTTGATTGTGAAGCTGAAGAAAATGAAGTTAAAATTTACGGCACTTATAATACTGGTGTAATGTATGTAGCAGATGAAACAATAAATGAAAATATTAATCCAGTACACTATTTCCATAATACTATTGAGTATACTAAATATGTTACTTTGCCTGGCTCTAAACCAGGAATGACTTGTGATGTTGATGTAATGGTTAAAAGAGTGACAGGGAGGAAAGTAGCTGCTGACCAGGTTAGATTATCAGTTACTTTAGAAAATAATATTAGAGTAACTGATATTAAAGAATTAGAAATAATTGCAGATATAATTGAAGTTTCTCCAGTAGTAGATCAGCCAGATTGTGAACAACCGGCTAAAATTGTTTATGTAGTACAGCCTGGTGATACCTTATATAAGATTGCTTGTCGTTATAAAACAACTATTGAAGCATTAGTAGAAGCTAATAATATTCAAAACCCAGATTATCTGGAGGTAGGGCAAAAGATAATAATTCCTCGTAAAATAATTGGTGATTGCAAAGGATAAATTTTAAGCTGTAGGATAATTCCTACAGCTCTCTTTATTTTTTGGGGTATGGTATTTTTAATTTTTGTCCGGGATAAATTAGGTTTTTGTTTGGGATTTGGTTTATTTCTTGTAATTTAGAAATTGAAGTGTTAAACTTGTGTGCGATATGATAAAGAGTATCATTAGGTTTTACAATATAAATAAAATATTCATTGGAGTTGACATGTTTGTTGTTTTTGATTTTAACTGGGGTTCCACAGGAAACTTTATTGTATACATATTCTACCTCCTGATTATACATTCGTACACAACCAGCTGATACGGAGCGACCGATTAAAGAAGGTTGATTAGTGCCGTGAATACCGTGGTTTTCATAGGTGAATTGTAGCCATCTGCTCCCTAAGGCTGGATTATAAGGATTATCGATTTTATTAATAATAGAGAATTGACCAGTAGGAGTTGGAGTACTAGACTTGCCAATGGCTACAGGGAAACTATTATCTAGTTGATTATTTGTATACAAATACAATTTTCTTTGTTCGAGAATAATAATAATTTCAGCCATCTAATTCCTCCCTTTTAATTAATAGTTATAATAATATATTCAAAATGCGTGATAGAAGTTCTGCCTAAGAGTAATTATATACAGACTAGTTAATTATTATTTTCTTTAAAAGAAGGAAATTTAATCTAGATAGACAAATTAAATAATGAATATCTAAATTAAAGGTAAGGAGAAGATAATGGAGGATATAATAAGAATAAAAGCATATGCTAAAATTAATTTGTTGTTAGATGTGGTAGGCAAATATAAAAATAATTATCATAAAGTGAAAATGATAATGCAAACAATTGATTTATATGATAAACTAATTTTTAATAAGACTGAACAAAATATTAATATTAGCTGTAATCATTCAGGTGTACCCACAGGAGAGCAGAATTTAATTTATCAAGCTGCAGAGTTATTGTTTGATGAGTTTTCTATAACAGGTGGTTTAAATGTACAGGTAGAAAAAAACATCCCTGTTGCTGCTGGATTGGCAGGAGGTAGTAGTAATGCTGCAGCTGCTTTAGTAGCGGTGAATCAATTATGGGGATTAGGATTGACTACTTCTGAATTAGAAATTAGAGCTGCTAAGTTGGGTTCTGACATTCCATTTTGTGTTGCAGGGGGGACTCAGTTGGCTACAGGTAGAGGAACTGATTTAGAAAAACTGGACCTTAATCCTGATTTAAACCTAGTAGTTGTCAATCCACCTTTAGAAGTTTCTACGGCTGAAGTTTATGATGATTTTTCTTTACAAGAAGTAAAAAATCATCCGCAGTTAGAACAACTAATCAAAGGATTAAAACAAAATAAC
>JBNJFD010000064.1:0-10413 GCA_051746525.1 Bacillota bacterium
ATAAACTTTTTCTGGATTAGTCATAATCTCTTTATTTGAGCCGTTATGATAAACTGTATAGGCCGTACCTGTATAATCATAATACAAATCTACATCTCCTGATTCTAAAGCTTTTCGTGCCAAAACTGACTTAACACCTAATTTAGTTTTAACTTTAAAACCTTCTTCTTCTAATAATACTTTAGCTAAATTAGCTAAAACATAAGCCTCTGTTCCTGCCTTACCACCAATTTTAATATTTTTCTCTTCCATTTGCTCTCCTGCTCCACATCCAGTTAATATTGAAATCATTAAAACAAAAATTAATGCTAACATGCTCAACTTCTTCATTTTAAATCCTCCCTTTTTAAAATACAGCAATAAACAATCAGCTTTTTCGCTACTCTACTTTGTATTGTCACTGCTTAATTACTTGCTTATTACTATATTATTTAAGCAATAATTCTTTTTCTCCTGCTAATAATAATTATTATTTATAATCAAAAGTTTTAGTTGCTCTCTATTAAAAAACCGCATGTTTTTTAATAACATACGGCAAATTGAACTCCAATTAATTATTATTTCTATTTAAGCGCTGCATCACTTCCATTTGATGGCAATTATGAATCCTACTTAAAACAGTGCGCCCTTGGTTATCAGTAATATCTAGTTTAGCTCCAGCTCTCATCAACTGCATCATTAGCTCATCATTACCTTTTTCTGCTGCCCAAATCAAAGGCGTTCGCCCCTGCTCATCTTTAATATTAACCTCTACCTCTGAATTAATTAACTCTTGAGCACGCACATAATTTTCTTCTTTAATTGCTGCAATTAATTCCTGACCTGCTTTTTCTTTTTCTTTAGCTACAGAAACTTTAGTCAAATCTGTCACTAATTCGACTATGAAATTAAATAATATTAACTCCTGCTCTAAATCAAAATCACCATTATTAGCTAAACAATCTGCTAGAATTTCTAAATTAAACTGTTCTTGTTTATAATCAATACCTAAACTATTAATTTTATTGACTATTGCTGCACATAAATAATGGTCATTATTGATTAATTTTTCTAATTCTAATATAGCACTTACTAAAGGCAGGTCTTGAAACTCATATTCTTGATAACTGCTCTTAGAAATTTTAGAAGTAAATTCTAAACATAAATCCGGGTTGCTATTTAAATATCGATAAAAATCCTTAATTTTAATCTTCTGCTGAGGGTCTAAATCTAATTCTGTTAATTGCAACTTAATTAATAATAAATCTTGTTTATGCCAATTATTATTTTGTTGTTCCCAAAAATTAAAAATCAATTGTACAATAGTAGCAATTTTCGATTCTTGCTCTTCTTTCACAGCAAATAAATCTGCTTCTAATTGTGATAATTTTTTAGAAAAATAAGATTTTAGTTCTGCTTTAATTATCATTTCTACTCCTTCAGTTTTCAAATAATCCAATCTATTAATTATTTTAATTAACAATCTATACTCCCAAAAACTATTATCTTCAGCCGCTTCTAATAATTGATAATTCAAAAAATCAATTTCACTTTTAGTCAATTGTTTAAATTTATTATCCAGTTGCAAAGCCTGTTGATAAAACTCTGCTAAATTCGCTTGACTATTATTTTGACTAATCAGTACATCAATACTTGCTAAAATTAATTGTTCTAATTTTTTTCTACTATTTAATTCAAATTGTAAATTTAATTTTTTCTTGATTGTTTCTACCAACTCATCAGAAAAATCATGTTCAAATAGATTTTCTTTTAACATAGTATTCACTCCTCAGCTGAAGTTTCACAACAAAGATAAAATAAATGTTGTACTACATATAATTAGATAATTCACCCTCTTGTTCCTCTTTATTTGAGTATTTTTCTAATACTCTTTAAGTTCTAATGCCTTATTCGTTAAAAATTCTATTTCATCTGTAGTAAATTGATATAAATTATAAACTAAATAGTCTATCTCACTTTGCAAATTATTAATCTCCTGCCGCAATTTTTTTCTCTTCCTCATTATCCCCTGCCACTGCTCTACTAAATTTTGCACCTTGTTTTTCTCCCTCCAGCCGGGAATCATAATTTCTTGTACTCTAGTTACTAAATCAGAACTAGCACTCTGATTAATTTCTTCTAATTGCTGGCAAGTTAAGTTTTCTAAATAATATTTCAGATAATATTTAAAATATTGTTGCTGAACTTGAACAGAAAACAGCTTATAGTCTCCTCCACTAGATTTAGCACTATAAACTACTAATCTATCATTTTTTATTTTTATAGTTAACTCTCGAACAATACTTGCTTGGCCCTCATAATAGACTTCATAATTCTCATTTTCTTTAATTAGCTCCTGCAGCGGACAAGAGCTTACTAACTGAAATTGATTTTTAATTTCTAAAAAATAAAGTTGTTGACACTGCACTAAATTCTGTTTCTTATTTTCCAAATTTTCTACTAAATCAATTAATACCTGCTGTTGTTGTTGATTAATAACTTTAATCGGCACTTTACTAAGAGGGCGTTGATATAATTCTAATAAAGCTCCTTTTTTCTTGCCTTTATAATAGAGCCACAAATAATATAATTCAGAATTCAATAAAGCTAATAAATATTTTAATTTTAATCCTTCTTGAGCTTTAGTAATATAATAAACATCTGCACTAGCATACCAATCTTCTTCATTATAAGCAAAAGTGTTTTTCTTACTTCTTTGAGGCACCACTAATTTAGGTCCTGCAAACATTTCTTCTCGACGAGACCACTGCAGCTGCCACCATAATAATCGCCCGGCTTTTACCTCTCTTCTATCTTCTAAAACTTCTCTCACTGGGGTCAAATAGTCTTTGATTTTCTGCGGCAATGCTGTTAACTGTTGGTCTAAATATAATATGTGCTCTCCATTTCCTTTACTAGAACACCAGTACTGCTTAATATCAGAATTTTTATACCACGGCCGCAGTAAATCTTTATTTTCTTCCTGCAAATTAAGAGCTGCTGCTTCTTGGGCACTCAATACAAAAATTCCTCTCCCTTTTAACTCCTGCTCTAAATCATAGTTTCTAATATGGCGGGGAGAAACACGATCACAACCACTTACTAGACCTTGATTAATTTCACACAATTGATCTAAATTTTCTCCCTGCAGTTTAACTTTAGCCAACAAATCATCAACCTGCCCTACTTCTAAACGCAAATATTTTTCTTGGCCCTGATATAGTGCATCTTGAGGAATAGAATAATAATTACTTTGTTGATCTTGCCCTGCTAAAATAGTCAGTAAAGTCCTATTACCAGCATCACCTTCACGATAAGTAATTGTAGTTTGGGCCAAATATGACTGAGACTTGTCATTATTTTTTTTAAGAATAGTAATTAAATTATGCTGCCCTATTGCTGCAGGAAATAATCTCAAATTGTTAAAATCAATTAGTTCTTTAATCGCTGCCCGCTGCTGTAAATCAGCCCTTAACTTATAAGCTCCTGTAGCAGTTAAATAATAATCTGTAGTGATTAAAGCAACAGTTCCCTGCTCTCGAACAATATCTAAACCCAAATGAAAAAAGAAATAAAATATATCCATTTTCCCATTATAAAAATCTCTTAAGGCATACTTTCTAATTTTTCTAAAAATTTCTTTATTACCTTTTTCTCCAATATAAGGAGGATTCCCAATTACAATATCAAAACCACCTTTTTTAAAAACTTTGGGAAAATAATCCACCATAGAAAATACTAAACCCAGTTTTTCTGCTTTCAATGCTCTAAATTCTTCGTAATACTTCTGGCGCAGAGCTAAATCCTGCTGCTTATAATACTTATCTCTTGCAGCTTCCATTTCTTTATCACGCTGTTCTAAACTGCGCTCAATTTTCCATAAAGGATTCGTAACTACAACTTTATACTCTAAATCTGCTAATACAGAGAGGTTATTATCCCCTGTCCACAACCACAATCTCAATTTTGTAATAGCAACTGCTGTAGTATCAATATCCATACAATAAATTGAGTTCTGAACAGCAGCAGTCTTTAGTTTAGTAATCTTAGTTTGATCCTTGACTAAATATACTATTATTTCTTTAATTCTAGCTAATTCTTTAACTAATCCTAAAGCAAAAGCTCCTGAACCTACTGCTGGGTCACAACCTCGTAGTTGATTTAAAGCCTGATAAACTTCAGGTAATATTCTTTGATCTAATTTAGCTAAGTTTCTTTCCTGTACTAAATCTTGTATCTGTTCAGCACTTAGAACTGCAACTTCAGTTTCCAAAAACTGAATAATTGCCTGCCGGCTAATATAATGTACTATTTCTGTAGGAGTATAAAAAACACCTGACTTTTTTCGCTGCCTTGAAGGCAGTAACTCTTCCTTTAAATTTGCTAATATCTCCGGGCCAACTGCTAAAATTTGATTCCACGGTGCTTCTTCTACTGTATTAATCTGATAAGTTGTTAATATATCCCAAAATCCCTGCAGCATCTTAAATTCACTAGGGATTATTAAACAATTATTCCCCTCAATAAAAAAATCTAAAACTTCCCAATTAGCTAATCTTTCTATTTGATTAACTAAATTATTTTGCTCTTGTTCAACAAATTTTACCCTTAATAAATCACGTTGCTTTAATATATATATTATTACTCCTTGAATTAATATTTTCTGCGCTATCTCCTTGAAATCAAATTCTTTTTTTAGATTTAGTTGTTTTGTTACTTCCACTAATTTATCATAAAATAAAGAATAATGGGTCCGACATGTTTTAACAAACTCTTTTTCCACTTCACCACTGAAATCTGCTATTAACTCTTCCAGATTATCTAAAAGCAATGACTGCTGTAGTTTTCTTTGACTGCTCTCTGATAATTCATCCACAATAGGAATAGAATAACAATTTAATGAATAAGAACTTAATTCCTCTCGTTTTACTATACTCCAACACCACTGTTTTTGCTTAGCATTATAAATAGCTACTAAACCTTCTTCAGCCTGCTCTTTTTTCAAATAATTAGCTACATTTTTTCGCAGTTTGAAAGTCCAGCCCAATTCCTCTTTCAATTCTAAAGCTAAAATTATAGTTGAATTATTTTTCAATTTGATTCTTTGCCAGCAATTAACTACTGCTAGAGAGCAATTAATTTCTTCAATTACAGTTGTTGTATTATAGAGCTGCTCTATTAATTTGCTTAAATTTTCAATTTTAAATTTAAGGCTGAAAGTAGTTTGCCAAGCTCCTTGAAATTTATTCTTATTCAACATGTCCACTCCTTTTAAAAGCATTAATTAAAAAACCACCCGACAATGTGGTGGTAAATTTATTATCTATTATTTTTTATTCTAATATATTTATCTGCTCTTTTTATTATTAATTATACAAATAAATATAATCTCCTCTTTTCTACTTTAGATAAAACAGTGAAAGGCTGCAGAAATAAACATTCCTACAGCCTTTTAACACCATTTAATACTCTCCTAAACCAAGACCACCACTAAATAATACTAAAATAAGTATTAAAAAAATCCACATTATGTTTCCTCCGCCATGATTCTCATAACTATAATCCATTTATAATCCTCCCCTCTCAACTCCAAAAAAATTAGATTTAATATAATATATAGTTCAAAGGTAATAATTGTTAAAGGAAATTTATGGATGTTGCGTCTGTTGCTAACTTTAAATAGCCCGTATTAAAAATTGTTTATTAACAAAATCTACGTACTCTGCATATTATAAATTAAGTCTAAACTTCTTAGTTAAACCTAGCTTTTTTAACTAAGATAAAATATTATTAAAGGAGGGATATTAATGGGCGACTTATTCGGTGGATGCGGAGATAGCTGTGTCTATATAATTTTCTTAATTTTAATTTTATTAGTATTAGGCGGCGGATACGACTGCTAGACATCCTCATTAAAACCATATTCCGTGGCTACTTTTGCTTATAAAAGCATTTATCAGAGCTTTTAGTAATTATTTTCTGTATCTAAATAGTATAATAAATTATATTTTAAAGAATAATAAGAACAGACCTCTAATTCAAGGAGGGATTATTATTAATAATCGAATTAAGGATGGAACAATTCCAACTGCATTAGGAACAGTAGTCACTGGGCTAGGAATGAAAATCAAAAATAACAATCCTAGTTTAGGATGGGGAGTTACTGGCTTTGGATTAGCTCATATTTTATTAGGGACAATAGATTTAATGGAACAAAAAAACAGAAGTAAATTTATTAATTTTTAATTGAGCTTAATTCAATAGCAGAAGAAGAGAAGGGGACCCCTTCTCTTCTTTCGCAATTATCTTTTTTTAAAATTTATTAATAAATCTCGAAAAAAGGACAGCCTCAAATTTGAGGCTGTCCTTTTAATTGCTCTAACTATCTGTTAGTTTTTAATTACTTATCAAGAAATTGATCTACTCTTTCTGCCACTTCTTGGCCCTCTTTAATTGCCCACACAATCAAAGAAGCACCTCTTCTCATATCTCCAGCAGCAAAAAATTTATCTCGATTAGTTTGATAATTATCATCTGCAATAGTCCCATCTTCATCTAACTCTAAACTAAGTTCATCAACCATACCATCATGTTCAGGATGCACAAATCCAACTGCTAAAATCACTAAATCAACTGGCACAGTAAATTCACTATTCGGAAGTTCTTCCATTTGACGTTTTCCATTTTCATCTTCTTTCCACTCCACTCGCGAAGCATGATATTCTTCTACATATCCTTCCTCATCACCAGTAAATCTTTTTGTTAATACTGACCATTCTCTAATATCACTTTCCTCATCAGCATTTTTAACAAAGAGTCCTGCTTCTTCGTGAGAAGTTGATGTCTTTAGGGTCTGCGGAAATCTAGGCCAAGGGTTCTCTAAAGTTCTTTCTGTAGGAGGCTTATCCAATAATTCAATTTGGTAAACCTGTTCAGCACCCTGACGAACAGCAGTACCTACACAGTCCGAACCTGTATCTCCACCACCAATTACAATTACTCGTTTACCTGCCGCATCAATTAATTCATCTTCAGGAATTTCTTTGCCTTGAACTCTTTTATTTTGTTGAGTTAGATAATCCATAGCATAATGAATCCCCTCTAAATTACGCCCATAAACCGGCAGGTCACGAGCCTCTCGAGAGCCTCCCGCTAAAACAACAGCATCATATTCTGCTTCTAATTCTTCAGCCGGTAAATCTGTCCCAATTTCTGTATCTAAAATAAAATCTACACCTTCTTCTTTTAATTGGTCCACACGGCGGTCAACAACCCATTTCTCTATTTTGAAATCAGGAATCCCATAAGCTAACATTCCCCCAGCTTTAGAATCTTTTTCATATACTGTTACTAAATGCCCCAATCTATTCAGTTCTTGAGCTGCAGCCAATCCTGCCGGACCAGATCCTACTACAGCAACTTCTTTATTTGTCCTGTTCTCCGGCGGCTGAGCCTCAATCCATCCTTCTTCCCAAGCTTTTTCTGAAATAGCAAATTCAATATTTTTAATTGCTACTGGGTCATCATTAATCCCCAGCACACAACCCCCCTCACAAGGAGCAGGACATAAACGACCAGTAAAATCAGGGAAATTATTAGTTTCATGTAGTACTTTAATTGCTTTTTCCCAATCATCTTTACGGACAAAAGCATGCCATTCAGGACATAAATTATCTACTGGACAAGAAAAATTACAAAATGGTGTCCCGCAATCCATGCATCTAGCAGCTTGTTTTATAGCATACTTAGGTGTTGGATTTTCTTTTACTTCTCTATAATCCTCTACTCGCTCTTCAATAGATCGTTTTGGGATCTCTTCCCGTTTATATTTTAAAAATCCTGCCTCATCTTCATTAGCCATTATTCTTTTCCTCCCTAGCCTCAGTAAGTATTTTTTTGTACTTTGGTGGGATAACTTTTAGAAACTTATCTTTGCTATTCTCCCAATCAGCTAAAATTTCAGCACCACGTTCACTTGCAGTATAATCTACATGATTAGTAATTAGCTCTTTAAGCACTTCTAAATCCCTAGCTTCTAGTTCTTCCACATCAACCATTAAATTGTTAACTCGCTCAGCAAACTTGCCATCTATATCATAAACATAAGCAATTCCACCGCTCATTCCAGCACCAAAATTACGACCAGTTTGACCTAAAACTACAACTCTCCCACCAGTCATATATTCACAACCATGATCTCCAATACCTTCTACAACTGCTCGAGCACCAGAATTTCTAACTGCAAAACGCTCTCCAGCAATACCGTTCATATATAATTCACCTTCAGTAGCACCATATAAAATTGTATTACCGGCAATTACATTTTGAGGAGCAGGAATCTCCGCTTCTTCAGGCTGTCTGACAATAATTTTACCCCCAAACATCCCTTTTCCCACATAATCATTCGCTTGACCTTCTAAATTCAAAGTCAAACCTTTCATTGCAAAAGCTCCAAAGCTCTGTCCGGCATAACCAGTTAAATTAACAGTAATTGTATCATCTGCTAATCCTTTTTCTCCGTACTTTTTAGCAATAGCACCACTTAACATTGTTCCTGCTGTTCGATTAGTATTATTAATCTTTTTATTAATTGTTACAGTTTCACCATTCTCTAGTGCAGGCTCTGCAGCAGCTATTAATTCACGGTCTAAAATATCATCAATTCCATGGTCTTGTTGTTCAGTACAGTGCACTGCTAAATCATTATTATTTTGTTGTTGATGTAAAATGTTTTCTACATCTACTCCCTCGGATTTCCAATGTTTAATTGCATTATTCATATCCAATTTATCAGTTTGACCAATCATTTCATCCACAGTTCTAAATCCTAATTCTGCCATAATTTCTCTTAAATGCTGAGCTACAAAAGTAAAGTAGTTGATTATCTGCTCTTTTGAACCAGTAAATCTTTCTCTTAATCTTGAATCTTGAGTAGCAATTCCTACTGGACACTTATTTTCACTACACTGACGCATCATAATACAACCTAACACTACTAATGGTGCCGTAGCAAACCCATACTCTTCTGCTCCTAATAATGCTGCTATAGCAACATCTCGACCTGTTTTCATTTGTCCATCAGTTTGAATTCGAACTCTACTTCTTAAATTATTTTTAACTAACACCTGATGAGTTTCTGAAACTCCCAATTCCCAAGGTAACCCTGCATGTTTGATTGAATTAAGAGGTGCTGCTCCTGTTCCTCCATCAAAACCTGATATTAAAATCATATCAGCATGAGCCTTAGAAACTCCTGCAGCAATAGTTCCAATACCTACTTCTGAAACCAATTTAACACTAACTCTAGAATCCGGATTAACATTCTTCAAGTCAAAAATTAATTGGGCCAAATCTTCAATTGAATAAATATCATGATGAGGCGGCGGTGAAATCAAATCAATCCCCGGCGTAGTATGCCGCACTTTAGCAATTATCTCACTTACCTTTTTCCCCGGCAAATGACCACCTTCACCAGGCTTAGCTCCTTGAGCCATTTTAATCTGTAATTCATCAGCATTAACTAAATAATTAGTAGTGACTCCAAAACGTCCTGAAGCAACCTGCTTAACAGCACTTCTCCGGTCATCATCAAAACGAGCTGGATCTTCTCCACCCTCACCAGAATTAGACATTCCACCAATTTCATTCATTGCGCGGGCCAAAGTCTCATGAGCTTCCTTAGAAATTGAACCAAAAGACATTGCTCCTGTTGCAAATCTTTTACGAATCTCTTCTACAGACTCGACCTCTGCAAGGGGAATAGAATCGCGATTCTTAAAATCAAACAATCCTCTAATTGTTGCTAAGTTTTCACTTTGATCATCTATTTCTTGAGCATATTCTTGATAAAGCTGATAATCACCTTTACGAGTAGCATGTTGTAACTTAGCAATAGCTTCCGGACTAAATAAATGATGCTCTCCTTGAGCCCGCCATTTATATTCTCCTTCATTAGCAATTAACTCATTACCTTCTGCACTTAGATATGCTTTTTCATAATTAGCTTTAATTTCATCTTCTAAAATAGATAATCCAATTCCTTCTATTCTAGTAGTTGTTCCTGGGAAATACTGTTCTACAAATTCAGAGCTTAAACCTACTGCTTCGAAAATTTGAGCACCTCGATAACTTTGCACCGTAGAAATACCCATTTTAGACATTATTTTTAATAACCCTTTATCAATAGCTTTAAAGTATTTCTTTTTCCTTTTTTCAATTCTAGACTGCTCTGCTGTCTCTGTGAGATACAATCCTTCATCACTCATATAAGAGATAGTATCTAAAGCTAAATAAGGATTAACTGCTAAAGCTCCATAACCAATCAATAATGCAAAATGCATTACCTCTCTTGCTTCTCCTGTTTCTACAACTAAATCTACTCCATTTCTTTGCCGATTCTTAATTAAATAGTTATGAACAGCAGAAGTAGCTAGT
>JBNJFD010000065.1:0-10313 GCA_051746525.1 Bacillota bacterium
TTACCGGAAGTTGCTTTTGATTTTTGTGGTTTTGATTTAACAGGAGTGAGTTATCAGCAATTAGAAGAAGAACTAGAGATTAATATTGAATTATTAGCTTAAAGCAGCTGTTAATAGAGAGGAACTGTTAGCTTTGAGTCATGAGGCGTGAGCTTTTGCTTGGCTCAAGCCTCATAGCTCATAGTTAATTAGTTAATGCTTGAATTGGAGCAGGAATTCGTCCACCGCGGTTAACAAAATCATCTGAATTAAAATCGCTAACTTTCATAATTGGTGCTGTTCCTAATAAACCACCAAATTCCACTTGGTCTCCTAAATCCTTACCTGGAGCAGGAATAATCCTCACAGCAGTAGTCTTTCTGTTAATCATACCAATTGCCATTTCATCAGCAATAATAGCTGAAATAGTTTCTGCTGTAGTTGTGCCTGGCACAGCAATCATATCTAATCCAACTGAGCAAACACAAGTCATAGCTTCTAATTTTTCTAAACTTAAAGAGCCTACTTCAGTTGCTTTAATCATTCCCTGGTCTTCGCTGACAGGAATGAAAGAACCACTTAAACCTCCTACAGAGGAAGAAGCCATGGAACCTCCTTTTTTAACAGCATCATTTAATAGAGCTAATGCTGCAGTAGTGCCGTGAGTTCCACAGGACTCTAATCCCATTTCTTCTAAAATATTAGCTACACTATCACCAACGGCTGGTGTAGGTGCTAAGGATAAATCAACAATCCCAAAAGGAATATCCATCATTTGTGAAGCAGTATCTCCTACTAATTCACCCATTCTAGTAATTTTGAAAGCAATGCGCTTAATTTTATCAGATAATTGATTAAAATTACTATCAGGAATTTCTTCGATAGCATTTTTAACAACTCCAGGACCGCTGACTCCAATATTTAAGACAGCTTCTGGCTCTCCTGTACCGTGAAAAGCACCAGCCATAAAAGGATTGTCCTCGGGGACATTACAGAAAGTAACTAATTTAGCCGCACCTAAACCGCCATCTTCTGCAGTTAATTGAGCAGTCTTTTTAATTACTTGGCCCATTTCTTTAACAGCATCCATATTAATTCCAGCTTTAGTAGATGCAACATTAATTGAAGCGCAAACTCTATCAGTAGTAGCTAAAGCTTTAGGAATTGATTCTATTAAATTTCTTTCTCCTGTAGTATAACCTTTATGAATTAAAGCAGAAAAACCTCCAATAAAATCAACGCCTACTTCTTTAGCAGCACGGTCTAAAGTTTGAGCAATTGAACTATAGTCAGTTTCCTGACAAGCATTGGCTACAATTGAAATAGGAGTAACTGAAATTCGTTTATTAACAATTGGAATTCCAAATTTAGCCTCGATTTTATTAGCAGTATCTACTAAATTCTCGGCTGTAGAAGTTACTTTATTATAAATATTTTCTTTAAGCACCTCGATATCTGGATGTGCACAATCTCTTAAATTAATACCTAAAGTAATAGTTCGAATATCAAAATTTTCTTGTTCAATCATTTTTACTGTTTCTAAAATTTCTCCAGAATTAAATAACACTATAGTCACCCCTTAGCTTAAATTCTATGCATATAACGGAAAACTTCTTCATGTTGAAGCATGATTTTAACTTCTAGTTCTTGCCCGGTATTTTCTAGTTCTTGATTTAATGTTTCAAAGTCTGTATTTAAATCATCTAATTCTACTAACATAATCATAGTAAATAAATCTTCTAATAATGTCTGGCTAATGTCTATAATATTAACATTATGTTCAGCTAACAGGTTAGTGATTTTAGCAACAATCCCAACTTTATCACTACCTAATACTGTAATTACTGCTCGTTCTTCTGCTTGGTTTTCAGTCATTGTTTAACCCCCTTGAAAATCTAAAAGAATTCAGTTTACATATTATATTATATAAAGGATAATGTCAATGAGAATAATATAATAGTAAGGCTGATTTTTCAGATGACAAATATAAGGAGTTTGGTCCTCAGAAAATGCTTTAAATAATAAAGTTAAATTTCTATAATGCTATAAGAGTAAAAAACAACAAAATAAAAAGATTATTTGAGAAAACAGCAGTATTTAAGACTTGATTTAGTTTAATAGGCTTTTAAAGCTGTTGCAAGTAGGAAATTGGACTTGATTTTATCTAACAAGTCGGTTATTATTATTTATGTGATAATTAGCACTCGATAAAAGTGAGTGCTAATAAAAGATGGAGTTGATTTAATTATATAAAGGAGGGTTTAACAATGGATATTAAGCCATTAGCTGATCGAGTAGTAATTAAGAAAGTTGAAGCACAAGAAGAAACAACAGAAGGTGGTATTGTAATTCCTGACAGTGCAAAAGAAGAACCACAAGAAGGAAAAGTGGTTGCTGTAGGACCAGGAAAGAAATTAGATAACGGAGAAAGATCTGAGATGGAAGTAGCAGAGGGAGATGTAGTAATTTATAATAAGTTTGCAGGTAAAGAACTGCAGAGAAGTGGCGAAGAATATTTAGTAGTTAGCGAAAAAGATATCTTAGCAATTGTAGAATAATGGACAATTAGATAAGAAAAAAATAGAAATTACTTATAGTCAAAGTGAAATGTTTATTGTTAAATAAATTCAAGGAGGGTGAAAACATATGGCAAAAGATATAAAGTTTGGTGAGGATGCAAGACACAAGCTAGAAGATGGGGTTAATGCTTTAGCTGATTCGGTAAAAGTAACTTTAGGACCTAAAGGACGTAATGTTGTTTTAGAACAAGGGTTTGGAGCGCCATTAATTACTAATGATGGTGTAACTATTGCTAAAGAAATTGAACTAGAAGATAAATTTGAAAATATGGGGGCCCAAACAGTTAAAGAGGTTGCTACTAATACTAATGAGATTGCAGGTGACGGTACTACAACTGCAACTGTATTAGCTCAGGCAATCTTTAGTGAAGGATTAAAGAATGTAGCTGCAGGTGCTAATCCAATTGGATTAAGAAGAGGAATTCATAAAGCAGTAGATGCTGCAGTAGAAGAAGTTCAAAAGGTAAGTAAGCCTGTTGAAGATAGAGATTCTATTTCTCAAGTAGCTTCTATTTCTGCTGGAAATAATCAAGAAGTAGGAGATTTAGTTGCAGATGCTATGGAAGAAGTAGGAGAAGATGGTGTTATTTCTGTAGAAGAATCTAAAACAATGGGAACTGATTTAGAAGTTGTTGAAGGTATGCAGTTTGATAAAGGATATCTTTCTCCATATATGGTAACTGATGAAGAGCAGATGATTGCTGATTTAGATGATCCATATATTTTAATGACTGATCAAAAGATTAGTTCTGTACAGGAAATTGTACCGCTATTAGAGCAGGTTGCACAGGAAAATAAACCATTATTAATTATTGCTGAAGAAGTAGAAGGTGAAGCTTTAGCAACATTAGTTGTAAATAAATTAAGAGGGACATTTGAATGTGTAGCAGTTAAAGCACCAGGATTTGGAGATAGAAGAAAGCAAATGTTAGATGATATTGCAGACTTAACTGGTGGTCAAGTAATTACTGAAGATTTAGGATTATCTTTAGAAAATGCTGATTTAACTATGTTAGGTCAAGCTCACAGTGTAAAAGTTACTAAAGATGATACTACTATTGTTGATGGTGCAGGAGATCAAAAGAATATTGAGCAAAAGGTTTCTCAATTGCGTCGTCAAATTGAAAATACAGACTCTGATTATGAACGTGAAAAGTTAGAAGAGCGCTTAGCTAAATTAGCAGGTGGAGTAGCAGTAATTAGAGTAGGAGCTGCTACAGAAACTGAAATGAAAGAAAAGAAATTAAGAATTGAAGATGCCTTAAACTCTACTCGAGCTGCAGTGGAAGAAGGAATTGTAGCTGGTGGTGGAGCAGTATTAATAGATGTTTTATCAGCATTAGATGATTTAGATTTAGAAGAAGATGAAGAAACTGGTGCTGACATTATCAGAAAAGTATTAGAAACACCACTAAGATTAATTGCTGATAATGCCGGATATGAAGGTGCAGTAATTGCAGAGAAAGTTAAGCAGAAAGATAAAGGAATTGGATTCGATGCTTATACTGGAGAATTTGTAGATATGATTGAAAGCGGAATTGTTGATCCAGCGAAAGTAACTCGTTCTGCTTTACAGAATGCTGCTAGTGCTGCTGCTACATTATTAACTACTGAAACTGTTGTAGCAGATAAGTCTGATGACGATGACGGTAACGGAGGTGGCGCACCAGCCGGTGGCGGAATGCCAGGCGGTATGGGCGGCATGGGAGGAATGGGTGGCATGGGCGGAATGATGTAACCCCCATTAATCCCAGAAAAACTAAGATAAGATAATAGAAAGCTTCTGTATCAAATAATGCAGAAGCTTTTTTTATTTTTTGATTTAGACTGAGTTTTACAACTAAACCACCACTATTAGTAATCGTTCCTGATTGTGTTAAAAATTTAACTTATTCCTTGACTTTAGTTAAAATAGCAGTTAAAATTTAATTGATATCGAAAGTTGTTTTCAATAAAAAACAAATGAGTAATTTAAGTTAATAAGAAAATATTTTTTTAAATATTATTGATAATGGATTTCAAAATCAACTCGAGGAGGGGAAGGAATGTGGTTAATATTCTAGTCGATAAATTTATGGCTCAAGTTAAAGGCATAACAGAGGATGTGGATAAAACAGTGAATAATTTGGCTCAGGCAGAGACTAATAAAGATTACATTATAAAGGGGATTGAAACAGAGGATGAAGAACTTAAGAAATTCTTATTCACTTTAGGATGTTATGAAGGAGAAACTATAACATTAATCTCTGTATTAGCTGAGAATTATGTCATTAATATAAAAGATTCAAGATATAGCATTGATAAAGATTTAGCAGAAGCTATTATTTTATAGTTCTAGATTTAACCATCATGTTAATCCCTAAAGATTTTATGCACTATGTTAGCTTAATTAAAAGTTTATTTAAAACTAATAAAAAATGGAGGTAAGTAGAATGAGTAATCAAGGAAGTATTAGAGTAGCACTAGCAGGAAACCCAAACAGTGGGAAGACCACTTTGTTTAATGCCATAACTGGTGAAATTGAGCATGTTGGGAATTGGTCTGGAGTTACAATAGATAAGAAAGAAGGAAAAATCAAAAGAAAACTTAATAAAAAAGATAGAGAAATTACAGTAGTTGATCTTCCAGGAGCATATTCAATGTCTCCTTTTACTTCTGAAGAAAATATTACAAGTGATTTTGTAAAAAATGAAGATCCAGATGTGATAATTAATATTGTTGATGCTACTAATTTAAGTAGAAGTTTATTCTTTACCACTCAGCTTCTTGAATTAGAAATACCAGTTGTAGTTGCTTTAAATAAAAGTGACTTAATGAAGAAAAAAAAGACAGAAATAGATGTTGAGAGGTTATCTGAATTATTAGGTTGTCCTGTAGTAGAAACAGTAGCAACAGCAGCAAATAATAACGGTTTAAATGATTTAGTTTCTAAAGCAGTTGAAGCAAATGGAGCTAATCAGAGAGCACCCTTTGATAATGGAGATGTAAACTTGACAGATAAAAAAGCCGTTGAAGCAGCTGATAAAGAAAGATTCGAGTTTGTAAACGATATAGTTTCTCAAGTAGAAGAAAGAGAAATAAATAGTAATAGTCAGACTATGCAGGATGCTGTTGATAGAGTTGTAGCTCATAAATGGTTTGGCATCCCTATATTTGCAGCAGTTATTTGGGCTGTATTTTCACTTTCTCAAACACATATAGGACCATTGCTAGCAGATACTTTTGTAGGTTGGATTGACTTGTTTTATGCTGGGGTAGAAGGAATGATTGGTGAAACAGTATCACCAGTTCTAAGTACTATATTATTAGATGGAATTATTGGTGGTGTGGGAGCAGTTGTGGGGTTCCTGCCGCTTATCATGGTCTTGTTTTTCTTATTAGCTTTACTTGAAGATTCCGGTTATATGGCTCGTGTGGCTATGGTGATGGATCGTTTCTTTAAAAAAGTTGGTTTGTCAGGAAGATCAATTATTCCAATGATTATTGGTACCGGATGTGCTATTCCAGGTGTAATGGCTACTAGGACAATTAAAAATGATAGACAACGCAGAACAACAGCAATGTTAACACCTTTCATGCCTTGTGGAGCTAAATTACCTGTAATTGCTTTATTTGCTGGTGTTTTCTTTAAAGGTGCAGGTTGGGTAGGAACATTGATGTATTTCTTAGCTATTGCAATTATTATTATCGGAGCTTTGATTGTAGAAAAAATAACTGGAGCACAAAATGCTAGGTCTCCATTTATTATGGAATTACCTGAATATAGATTTCCGAGTATCAAAAGAGCAACTATTTCTATGTTGTCCAGAGGTAAAGCCTTTGTAATTAAGGCCGGAACAATTATTTTATTATGTAATACTGCAGTTCACATTATGCAGACATTTAACTGGCAATTCGAGGTTGTTGCTGAAGGGGCACAAGGAAGTAGTATTTTAGCGGGGATTTCTACACCATTTTCCCTATTATTAATCCCATTAGGTTTTGGTACATGGCAGTTAGCTGCAGCAGCAATTACTGGTTTTATTGCAAAGGAAAATGTAGTTGGGACTTTAGCAGTTGTTTACTCAATAACTAATTTTATTAATCCCGATGAACTTGCTTTAGTGGGTAGTGGAGAAACTGTTGCTAGTGTGATGGGTTTAAGTTCAGTAGCGGCATTAGCATATTTAATCTTTAATTTATTTACTCCGCCGTGTTTTGCTGCAATTGGAGCAATGAATGCAGAATTGGAAAGTAAAAAGTGGTTATGGGGTGCGATTGGATTCCAGTTAGCAATGGGTTATGTTTCTGCTTTTCTTACTTATCAAGTAGGAACCCTACTTACAACAGGTAGTTTTGGTACTGGTTTTGCAGCAGGATTAATAACAGTAGCGGGAATAGTTTCTTATGTTTTATATTTGATGAATAAAGAAGAGCAAGATGTAAATGCGGAAGTGAGTTTGAATAACTAGGAGGAATTAATCATGAATTTAGTTATCAGCTTAATTATATTAGTAATAATATCGGGTGCTGTAGGCAAAATTGTTATTGAAAAAAGAAAAGGAGCTAAATGTATTGGATGTCCTTATAGTGGAGCAGATACTGAACAATGTAGCTGTGATTAAATTGAGCTAATTAACTATTAAAATTTTTGCAGTAATAAAAAAGTAACCCCTGTTTTGTTCTCAGCAGGGGTTATAATTATTTTTTGCTATTAAGAAAGATTATAATTAATAGCAGGATTTTAATTCAAAATCTAGAAATTCAAATGTTGTGACACGAATATATTTTATGTGTTACGAATATATTTATCTAAGCTTTGATGTTGAAATGGAGGTAATATAGTGAGTGATTTAAAGCGATTTGGAGTTGCGGTAGAAGAAGATTTGCTGGAACAATTTGATGATTTAATAGAAGATAGTTATAATAATCGTTCAGAGGCAATTAGAGATTTAATTCGCGATAAAATTGTTAAAGAAAAAGCACAGGGAGAACAAGAAGAAGTAGTTGGAGTATTAACTTTAATTTATAATCACCAACAGCGTAATTTGCCGGATAAATTGGTAGGGATTGAATGTGATTATAATTGTTTGTTTAAATCAAATCTACATTTATATCTAGACCAAGAACACTGTCTAGAAGTAATTGTAATTCAAGGGCCAACGCCAAAGATAAAAAAAGTTTCTCGCAAATTAAGGGGTTTAAAAGGAGTTAAACATAGCAATTTAAATTTAACTATAGCCCCCCAGAATTTGTAGTAGTTATTGGAGGTAGAAAAAATGAACTTAGAAGATAAATATAATAAGTTGCAAGAAATTATTGAAGATTTAGGAGCACTAGTTATTGGATTTTCAGGGGGGGTTGACAGTGCTTTATTAGCTAAAGTGAGCTATGATGTTTTGGGAGATGATGCTGTAGCTGTTACTGCAGAAGCTCCTATTTATACTGAACAAGAACTAGAACAAGCTAAAAAGATGGCAGCAGAGATTGGGATTAAACATCAAATAGTAAGTATTAAAGCTGATTTAATGGCAGAAATTAAAGCTAATCCTAAGGATAGATGTTATCATTGCAAGAGAAAGATATTTTCTCAAGTTAAAGAATTTGCAGCAAAGCGCCCTGCAGCAGACGGGACTAATGTAGATGATTTAGGGGATTATCGTCCTGGTCTTAGAGCAATTGAAGAATTAGAAATACGCAGCCCTTTAAAAGAGGCGGGTTTAAATAAAAAAGAAATTAGAAGCTTATCAAAACAATTAGGATTGTCGACTTGGGATTATCCATCTTTAACTTGTTTAGCTACTAGATTTCCTTATGGTGAGGAAATTACGGCAGATAAATTAGAGCTGCTAGAACAGGCAGAGATTTATTTGCAGCAGCTGGGTTTTGAGCAACTGCGCGTTAGATATCATGGTGATTTGGCAAGAATTGAAGTAGCTCCTGCAGAGAGAAAAAAGTTCTTTGATTTAGATATATTAGACCAAGTTCAACAGGAATTAGAAGAGTTGGGGTTTGATTATGTAACTATGGATGTAGGTGGTTATCAGACGGGTAAAATGAATAAAACATTAAAGAATGATGATTAGGAGGTTACAACAGTTGCAAAATAAATGTAGGGTTTATGGTGTAATCAGTTTATTAATTGGAATATTATTGATAATAGGGTGTCAGCAACAGCCAGCACAACAGACAAGAGAAGTCACTGATTTATTAGGCAGAACAGTAGAGGTTCCTCAGCAAATAGAGCGAGTGGTGGCAGTTGGCCCAGGCAGCTTAAGGTTAGTAACTCATTTAGAGGCCGTAGATAAAGTAGTAGGAGTAGAAGAGGCAGAACAGAGGAAAAATTGGGGAGGGCCTTATAACTTAGCTCATCCTGAGTTTCAGGGGCTACCAGTGATTGGCCCGCCTCATGGTGGAGATGCAGAATTAATTATAGCTCAAAATCCTGATCTTATATTTTTCTATGGAGATGCTGCTGCAGCTAATAGTTTAGAGCAAAAGACTGGTGTGCCAGTAGTAGGAGTTAAATACGTAGATTTAGGGCCCAGCCGAGAGGAATATCTCTATCAATCATGGGAGTTGATTGGAGAATTATTGAATAAAGAAGAACGGGCAAAAGAGTTGATTAACTATACAGAGAGTTTAATTACGGATCTCAAACAAAGGACAGCAGATATAGACTCACAAGAAAAAAAGAGAGTGTATGCCGGGGGAATATCTTATCACGGAGCACATGGAATTGTATCTACTAAAGTTCCGTTTCCGCCTTTTGAATTTTTGAATTTAAATTATTTTAGTAAGCAACAACAGGTAAAAAAAGTTGCTTCAGTAATGATTAGTAAAGAAAAATTAGTAGATTGGAATCCTGAAGTAATTTTTGTAGACCAGATGAATTTGAATTTAATCAAGCAGGATTTAGAACAGCAGGAATATCAAAATATTACTGCTGTAGAACAAAATCAAATGTATGGCTTATTACCATATTCTTTTTATCACCGGAATCCAGCTACTATTTTAGCTAATACCTATTATATGGGGCAGATAATTTATCCGCAACAGTTTAGCGACATTAATGCTGCTCACAAGGCAGATGAAATTTATAAACAGTTTGTAGGGGCAGAGGTCTATCAAGAATTAAAAGCTAATTATGGCGGCTTTCAAAAAATGGAGTTAAATATAAACTGAGGTGACATAATTGAGTCAGCAACAACAGATAATAACCGATTATCAGCGGAGTAAAAACAAAAAATTAATAGTAGCAGTTTGTTTAATTATTTTAATAATCATAGCAGCTATTTGGTCTATACTAAGTGGAGCAGTTAAGATATCATGTGCAGATATTACAGCAGTATTATTAGGTCAAGGAACACCTAAGCATCAGGCGATTATTTGGAATATTCGTTTGCCGCGGGTAATTACAGCTTTAATAGCAGGGTCAGGATTAGCTCTTGCAGGTGCTGTAATGCAGAGTATCCTACGGAATCCACTAGGCTCTCCCTATACTTTGGGGATTTCTCATGCTGCAGCTTTTGGAGCAGCTTTCTCAATTATAGTATTAGGAACTGGTTCAGTGCAAAGCAATAGTGCAGATGCAGTATTATTAAATAATCCTTATTTAACTTCTGGAGCAGCTTTTAGCTGTGCTTTAATAGCTACTTTAGTTATAGTTGCTGTAGCTAAATATAAGAATGCTGCTGCAGAAACAATGATTTTAACTGGAGTAGCGCTGGGCTCTTTATTTACTGCAGGAACAACGGCTCTGCAGTATTTTGCCAG
>JBNJFD010000066.1:0-10301 GCA_051746525.1 Bacillota bacterium
TGATTATCAAGTGATGGCGCAGCAGTTAAGGTCGATTTATCAACAAAAGTATGAAAATTCGCCGCCGGACTTAATAATTACTAGTGATGATAATGCTTTGAATTTTATTGCCGACCATCAAGAAGGTATTTTTTCTAATATTCCAGTAGTGTTTTGTGGGGTTAATAATCCTTCTCGAGATAAATTATTTGACAAAGAAAATATTACTGGGTTAATTGAAGAAGCTAATATTGAAGAAACGATTCAATTAATGTTGAATTTACATAAAGATTTAAATAAAATTGTAATAATTAACGACGATACTACTACAGGATTAGCTAATAAGAGAAAATTAGATAAAATAATCCCTAGGTATAGAGATGAAGTGAATTTTGAGACTTGGCGAGAATTTAGTATGAGTGAACTACAACAGAAAATTGGGAAATTAAGTACAGATACTGCTGTATTATTGCTATCTTTTAATCGAGATCGTTTAAATCAGACTTTTACGTATAAAGAAACTATTAATAAACTTTCTCCTCATGCAGAAGTTCCTATTTATGGTGTGTGGGATTTTTATTTAGGTTCAGGAATAGTAGGAGGGAAATTAATTAGTGGAGAAAGTCATGGTAAAAGTGCTGCTCAAATAGCAGCAGATATTCTTCAGCAGGGGTATTCTAAAAGCAATTCTGTTATTAGATATAAAGATAATAAGTATATGTTTGATTATCAACAACTACAACGGTTTAATATTAGCCAGGACGAATTGCCTGAGGATAGTATAATAGTTAATCAGCCTAATTCTTTTTATCATCAATATAAAAATGAAATTTGGAAAATTGTTGGAATAGTTGCTATTATAGCAGCTGTAGTTTTAACTGGTTTTTTAATTATGATGCTCAAAACAATTAAAGCAAAAGAAGAGGCTAAGAAGGAAGCAGAGATAGCAAATCAGGCTAAAAGTGAGTTTTTAGCTAATATGAGCCATGAAATTAGGACTCCAATTAATGCAATTAAAGGGTTGATTTATTTAGTATTAGATACGCCTTTATCTACTAAGCAGCGTGATTATTTGGAGAAAATTAGGAATTCAACAGATTCATTATTGGGAATTGTTAATGATATATTAGATTTTTCTAAAATTGAGGCAGGTAAATTAGAATTAGAGAAAACAGAATTTTTATTAGATGAAGTTCTGCAGGATTTATCTAACAATGCAGCAATGAAAGCTTATACTAAAGGGCTTGAATTTTTTTATGATACTGACCATGTTCCACAAAAACTTATTGGAGATCCCCTGCGCTTAGGGCAGGTGTTATTAAATCTAGTTAATAATGCAATCAAATTTACTGAAGAAGGCGAAGTTAGATTAATTGTTAGGATTATAGAACAGCAGGAAGAAAGTATTAAATTAAAGTTTATTGTTAAAGATACAGGGATTGGAATGACTGCAGAAGAACAACAGAAATTATTTAATAAATTTGCTCAGGCTGATAGTTCTACTACGAGAAGATATGGGGGAACAGGATTAGGGTTGAGTATTAGTCAAAGATTAATCAAAAAAATGTCAGGGAGTATTATGGTTGAGAGTGAAAAAGGTGTGGGCAGCACTTTTATTTTTACTGCTGAATTTGGTTTAGGTGAGCAGCCACAGCTAACAGATCGTTTAGAGAAATATAGGTTAGCAGAAAAAAAGATTTTAGTTGTAGAGGATAATAAAATCAACCGTGATGTTATCAAAGAGATGATTGCTAGTTTCAGCCTTGATGTTACAGCAGTTGCTTCTGGTCAAGAGGCAATGGCTGAAGTAAGAAGTGACAAAAAGTATGACTTAATATTTATGGATTGGAAAATGCCTGAATTAGATGGTTTAGAAACAGCAGAGCAAATAAAAAAAGAATTAGAAGTAAAAGAAGTTCCTAAAATAGTTTTAGTTACAGCTTTTAGTGATGATTTTTCAGCAGAACAAAACAATGTTATAGAAAAGGTTTTATTTAAACCAGTTACTCAGTCAACATTATTTGATGCAATTATTGATACTTTAAGCACAAAAGAACCTCAAGATTCTAGTGCCCAAATAGAGAAGTTAGAAATTAGAGATTTATCAGGGATAAAAGTTTTGGTAGCAGAAGATAATAAAATCAATCAAGAAATAGCTGTAGAGATATTAAAAAAAGCTAATATAGAAGTTGTGATAGCTGAAAATGGGCAAGAAGCACTAAAACAGTTAAAAGATAATGATTTTGATTTAGTTTTGATGGATATTCAAATGCCTCAAATGGATGGCTATGAAGCAACAGTTAAAATCAGACAAGAATTAGAGTTAGATGATTTACCTATTATAGCTATGACTGCTGATGCAATGAAAGGGGATAAAGATAAAGCTTTATCTTTAGGACTAGATGATTATATTACTAAACCAATAGATTTAAATAGTTTTTTTGCAACAATACAGAAATGGCTGTCCTTAAAAAAAGATATTTTATTAGATGATAAGTCTCAATTTAATACTGATTTTTTGGAAGAGCAATTAACAGATTTAACTGCGTTTGATCTGCAGTTAGCTTTAAAAAGGGTTAATAATAATTATGAGGTATATAGAAATATTTTAATTAATTTTTATGATGAATATAAAGATGTAGAACAAGAGATAAAAAAGTTATATAAAAATAATAATTTAGAAGAACTAAAGAAAATAGTTCATAGTTTAAAAGGTGTAGCTGGGAATATTGGTGCTGCTCAATTACATCAGAGTCTTATTAATCTAGATTTAGCTTTGCAGGAAGGTAATAATCTAGAAGAATTGTTAAAACAATTTTATCAAGAACTAGAAAAAGTAATGACTCAGTTAAAACAGCATCACTGGGTTAATAATCAGAAAAAAAATGAAACAGAAGAAGTAACTGTAGAAATTGAAGAGTTATTGAATGATTTAAAAAGAGATTTAAAAAATTATAAAGCTAATCGGGCTAAAAATATTGCTCGAAAAATAAAAAAATATAATTGGTCGAGAGAAAAACAAGAGTTAATAGAAGAGTTAGTTCCTGCAATTAATAATTATCAATTTGAAGAAGCACTAGAGTTACTTAATAACTTAAAGAACAGTATGGAAGGAGCTGATGGTAATGGCACAAGCTGAAGGAACGATTATGATAGTAGAAGATGAAAAGGCTAATGTAGATATTTTGCTAGAAGCATTTAAAGATGAATATCAAGTAATGGTGGCTTTAGATGGTGAAACAGCTTTAAAAGCAGTAACATCTAATCCGCCAGATTTAATTTTACTAGATATTATGCTGCCTGGGATGAATGGCTATCAAGTTTGTAAAAAAATAAAAAGCAACTCTAAAACTTCTGCTATTCCCATTATTTTTGCTACAACGATGAACCAAAATACTGATGAAAGAAAAGGTTTAGAATTAGGAGCTATTGATTATATCACTAAACCATTTAATATTCCTATTGTTAAAGCGCGGGTAGAAAATCATTTAGAATTAAAAAAAGCTAAAGAAAAGTTAAAAAATAAGAATTATAATTTAGAACAAAAGATTAAAGAAAGAACTAAAAAATTAGAAGAAACTCAAGAAGTGGCGATTGAAAGTTTAGCTGCTTTAGCAGAAACCAGAGATAATGAAACAGGACAGCATATTATGCGGACTAAAAAATATGTGAAATTGTTAGCAGAGTTTTTACAGGATCACCCTCGTTTTAGAGATTATCTAACCACTGAAAGAATTGAATGGGTATATAAAACAGCTCCTTTACATGATATTGGTAAAGTAGGAGTCCCAGATAAAATTTTATATAAAGAAGGAAAGCTAACTGCAGAAGAATTTGAAGTTATAAAGAAACATCCAACATATGGTGAAGAAGCAATTGAGAATGCAGAAAATAATTTAGGCAACAACTCTTTTCTCACAGTAGCTCAAGAAATTGTCGCTACTCACCATGAAAAATGGGATGGTTCGGGATATCCTAAAGGACTACAGGGCGAAGAAATACCAATTGGAGGGAGATTGATGGCAATAGCTGATGTTTATGATGCATTAGTAAATAAGCGTGTTTACAAACCGGCATTTAGTCACCAAAGAGCAGTTGAAATAATTACTGAAGGAGATGGTAGAACTTCACCACAACATTTTGACCCTGCTGTATTAAATGCTTTTATAAGCTTACAAGACAAATTTGAGAAGATTGCTCAGACTTTTAGATGATGGAGTTGATTAGTAATTGTTATCAGAATATTTATAGTAGCTAATAGTAGCTAAAAAAGGAGGTGGAGAAGATGAGTAGTGAGCAAATCTTAAAAAATTTATTAGTGGTATTAGTTGTGTTATTATTGTTTTCACCGCAGGTTAGAGCTGAAGAGCAGAATATATTAATTTTAAATTCTTATAATCAAAATTATGAATGGACTTCTAAATTAGAACAAGGGATTATTAACAAACTAAATAGTAAAGAGATAATTGTCCATCAAGAATATATGGGTACTAAATTAGCAGCAGATGATATTCATTTTAAGAATTTATATGAGTTATATAAGCACAAGTATCAAAGTATTAACTTAGATTTGATTATAGCTACGGACAATCATGCTTTTGATTTTTTGTTAAAAAATCGCAATCAGTTATTTGGAGAAATCCCTGTGGTTTTTACAGGTGTGAATAATTTTACTCTAGATATGTTAGAAGGACATCAGAATTATTATGGAGTTGCTGAAGATATTAATATAGAGCAAACAATAGATTTAGCTATAGAACTTCATCCTGATGCTGAAAATATAACAGCTATTTTTTCTAATAGTATCACAGGGAATAAATTTAAAACAATATTTGAAAATACAATAGCAGATTATAAGATAAGCACGAATATTTATCAACTGGATAATATTGAAGAAGTACAGAACAAATTAGATCAAACATCACAAAATAGTGTATTGTTTTTGGGATTAATTTTAAATGATGCCCAAGGTAATTTACTGCCTGTAAACCAAGCGATGCAAAAGATAAGTAATTATACTGAGCGACCTATCTATAGTTTTTGGGAATTTTATTTAGGGCATGGAATTGTAGGAGGTAATTTATTATCAGCTCAAATAAAAGGTGAAGCTACTGCTGATTTAGCTTTGAATGTATTAGCAGGTCAAGTTGAAGATCATACTATAAAGGAAGGTCAGTTTAGTAGATATAGCTTTGATTATCAAGAATTAAAAGAAGTAGGAATTGAGGAAGCACTACTGCCGCCTAATAGTAGAATAATTAAGCAACCCACTTCTATTTATTATCAATATCATGATATAATTTGGGGTGTGATAATTGCTTTTATTGTGTTGATTGCTTTAATTATTGCTTTGATTTTTTATATGAACAAATATCGTAGAGCTATTACTAAATTAGATTATATTTTTTCTGAAACTAACTTGGTTTTTTGGTCATTTGATCCTCAAAAAGAGGAATTAATAGATATCTCTGAATCTTGTACAGAGCTATATGGGTATTCTCAAGCGGATTTTTTTGATAACCCAGACTTATTATGGGAAGTAGCTCATAATAAGGATAAAGCACTAATCAAAACTAAACATCAAAAAATAAAGGATAATTCTCAATTGAGTTCTATTGGTTTTGAATATAGAATTAATATTAAAACTGGAGAAAAACTGTGGGTTAAGGAACACAATATTTCTTTTAGAGATAGCAGTGGGGATCTAACTAGAATTGACGGTATAATAATGGATGTTACTGAGCGTAAAAAAGCAGAACAAGAATTACTTTCTTATGCTAATTATGACCATTTAACTGGAGTTTATAATCGCAGAAGGGGTCTTGTGATTTTAGAGCAGAATGAAAGAATAGCTATGAGAGAAGAATTAGAGTTAACAGTTTGTTTTATTGATATTAATAATTTAAAATTTGTTAATGATAATTATGGTCATGAACAAGGAGATGAAATGATAAAAATGGTAGTACAAGTAATTGAATCACAAGTTAGGGAAATAGATAATATAATTCGTTTAGGAGGAGATGAATTTTTAATTTCTTTTCCTAACTGCTCCAAAAAGCAGGCAGAAAGTATATGGCAGAGAATAGTAGAGGAATTTAAGAAAATTAATCAAGGTTCTGATTTTCCTTATCGCATTATTGTTAGCCATGGGATAGCTCAATATAGTGAAGTTGATACAATTGAAAATTTAATCAATTTAGCAGATGAAAGAATGTATCAAGAAAAAAAAGAATTGAAAAACAAATATTCAGTTCAAAAAGATATTAAGTAATGATTAATGAAGGAATTATCTTCTTTTAATAGAAAAAGTTCTTAATAGTACTATAAAATATTAATAAATATAAGGAGTGATATTAATGAGTAATGTAGTAAGCATAGTAGATGATATTTATTGGATAGGGGTTAATGACCGAACAACAGAGTTATTTGAAGCAATTTGGCCTCTACCGGATGGTGTTTCTTATAATTCTTATTTAATTGATGATGATCAAGTGGCAGTTGTTGATACAGTGAAAAACACGCACATTGATTCTTATTTACAGAACATTACAGACACATTAGATGGTCGCCATCCAGATTATTTAATTATTAATCATATTGAGCCTGATCATTCAGGAGCTATTAAAGCCTTTAAAGATGCTTTTCCAGACATTAAGATTGTAGGAAATGAAAAGACAATGAATTTGTTAGAAGATTTTTATGAAATAGAAGAAAATCATGTGGTGGTTAGTGATGGAGATACTATAGATTTAGGAGAGCATCAGCTTAATTTTCATTTCACACCAATGGTACATTGGCCAGAAACAATGATGACTTATGAGCAGGAAACTGGGATTTTATTCTCTGGTGATGCTTTTGGTGGATTTGGCACTTTAGATGGAGGAATCTTTGATGATGAAGTAAATATCGAGCATTATGAAAGTGAAATTCGTCGTTATTATTCTAATATAGTAGGTAAGTATAGCCCTATGGTACAGCGGGCAATAGCTAAACTGTCTGATTTAGATATTGAAATTGTTGCTTCAACTCATGGACCAATTTGGCGGGATAATCCAGAAAGAATTATTTCTGACTATGACTGCTGGAGCAAACAAGAGAAAGAAAAAGGCGTAGTAATAGTTTATGGTTCAATGTATGGCAATACCGAAAAAGTAGTAGAAGAAATAGCTCGTAATTTAGCTACCGCTGGAATAAAAAATATTAAGATTCACAATATTTCTAAAACTCATGTGTCACATATCATTAATGATGTTTGGAAATATCAAGGATTAATTTTAGGAAGTTGTACTTATAATATGGGAATTTTCCCTCGAATGGATTATTTATTGAGAATTTTAGAAAATAAGAAAATCAAGAATCACACCTTAGGTATTTTTGGTTCCTATAGCTGGAGTGGTGGTGCAATTCCAAGATTAGAAGAGTTTGCTGATAATGTGAATTATGAACCTGTAACTCCTGCAGTAGATATTAAATGTGCTCCAACGAAAGAAGACTTTAATCAGTGTGCTGAGTTAGCCGAAAATTTAGCTCAGGAGTTAAAATAGAATTAAAAAAACTAAACTTCTGCATCAATGCAGAAGTTTAGTTTTTTAGTTTGATAATTTTTAAGAGCGGGTAGTAGAGCTAGGAGGAGATAAGAAATGAAAAAAATTGTAGTAGCAGATGATGAACAGTCAATGAGATTATTAATTACTGAAACTTTAGCTATTGAAGATTATGATATTAAAGAAGCTAAGACAGGTTCAGAAGCCCTGCAATTAATTGAAGATGAGCAACCAGATATTGCAATTTTAGATTTAATGATGCCTGAATTAGATGGATACCAAGTGATAGAACAATTAAAAGAAAAAAATATATTAGAAAAAATAGAGATTGTTATTTTAACTGCTAAAGGGCAGCAATCAGTTGAAAAAGAAGCATTAAGTAAAGGGGCTAATCATTTCTTAAGCAAACCCTTTAGTCCAGTAGAATTGTTAAAAAAGATTAATCAGATTGCAGCAGAGTAAGTAGTTGTATTTTGTGGAATTAATAATTTTTCTGAAATAGAAAATAAAATAACTAATTCGATTTCTAATGCTATGAAATGCTCTAATGAAGGAACCGGTTTAGGATTAGCAATTTGTAAAAAGATTGTAGAAGCTCATCAAGGCCCAATTGGTGTAGAATCTGAATTAGGACAGGGGAGTACATTTTATTTTACTATCCCTAAATAAAGAGGGGTGAAAAAATGGATGAAAAGAAATTAGAGGAAATTATGAAAAAAAGTAGAGCCAAATTTCTAAATAATATAGAAGATAGAGTATATAATGCCCTAATTAATTTATTAAGATATAGTCACAGTCCTGCGCCGCAGAAACAAAAAGAAGCTTTAATTAATTTTTTCCACGGGGTTAAAGGAACGGCATCTACTTTAGGTTTTCAAGAATTAGCTGCTTTAGGAGAAGAATATGAAGAACTTTTAGAAGGTGAGTTTGTAGAAGATGATGATTTTATATTAGCCGTAGTAGAAGGACTATCTGTAATGTATAAGAAGTATCAAGGCTTATTAACTAAAGAAAAAACTGAGACTATTGAGGTTGAGCATCAAGAGAAGGTTTTATCTAATTCTCAATATACTAATTTGACAAATAGTGGTAAAATTTTAATCATTGATGATGATGTACAGTTGTTAGAACTTTTAGAACGAGTATTAAGAGAATATGGTTATCAAATACTGATTACTTCTGAACCTGAAGAAGGATTAAGAGTTTTGGAAGAAGAAAATATTGATTTGGTTTTATTAGATGTGGCTTTACCACAGACTAATGGTTTTACATTATTTAAAAGAATGCGTGAGCTCGGTTTCAATGAACCAGCTATCTTTTTATCTGGCAAAACAGATGTAGAAGATAAAGTTAAAGGGTTGGAATTAGGAGCGGATGATTATGTGACTAAACCTTTTGAGATGAAGGAGTTAAAGGCTAGAATAGAGAGAGTTTTAGAACAGCATAATAATTTTAAAAACCGAATCATTAAAGATCAACTTACAGATGCTTATACTAAGAGTTATTTTCATGAGCGGGCTCAGGAAGAACAGGAGAGATTTAACCGCGGAGACAAAAGATTTTCTATTGCTTTTTTAGATTTAGATGATTTTAAAGGTATTAATGATAATTATGGGCATTTAGTGGGAGATCAAGTTTTAAAAGGATTCACGCAGTTTTTATATCAAAACTTGCGTAAGATTGATCAAGTTTATAGATTTGGAGGCGATGAATTTTTAGTTTTATTCCCTCAGACTACTGCTCAAGAAGCTTATGATGTGATGCAGAGATTAAAAGTGGATTTTAAAAATTATAGTTTTGATAGTCTAAGTTTAGATCAAGGAATAGAATTTGATTTTAGTAGTGGAATAGCAGAAATAGAATCTCCCCAAGAGAGCATTGAACAATTATTAGAAAAAGCTGATCAGGCATTATATATGGTTAAGCAGGGGGATAAAGGTGCCATAGAAGTAAATTCTAAAATGGAAGAAAAGACAGTTAAAGAGATATTAATTGTGGATGATGAAAATGTAATAGTAGATTTAATTCGAACTAGATTGGGTTCTTTAGGTTATGATATTGAATACAGTAGTGATGGGCAGCAGGGGATGGAATTAGCTCAAAAACATCAGCCTGATTTAATGATTGTTGATTTGATGATGCCTAAAATAAATGGATTTGAATTAATTCGGCAGTTGAAAGAGAACCCAGCAACGAAGGAAATTAAGATTATTATCTTATCTTCTAAAAAGAGTGACCAAGATATTGATCGTGCTTTTGAATTAGGAGCAGATGATTATTTAGCTAAACCATTTTCATTAGCAGAGCTAGAGAATAGAGTTAAAAGAATTATTTAAATATAGGGAGTAGAAAAAAATGATCCAGTTAGTTTTGATTGGAATTTATGTTTTAGGGTTAATTAGTGGGCTTTTATTTTTAAGTTTATTAATTAAAATTATTTATGACAAAATAGTAGCTAAAAGGAAAATGAAATTAAAGCTTGCAGCTAAAAGAAAAGTCAACAATTATTTAAATGACCCTGATAACAATTTAATAGAAGAGCTATCAGAACAGAAAATTAAAGTAATGGAAGAAGTAATTGTGGATTATTTACAGCAAGTTAAAGGTGAAACCGCAGATGAATTAAAGGATTTAGCGGAGGCATCTGGGGTTGTAGACTTTAAAGTTCAGCAGATTAAAGGTAGTAATCCTTGGTGGAAAAAATCAGAAGCAGCTTATGCCTTAGGTAATTTAGGTGCTACTTCTGCTAGTGATGCCTTACTTGATACTTTGGAATCA
>JBNJFD010000067.1:0-10241 GCA_051746525.1 Bacillota bacterium
ATTTTGATTAATTAAATGATTTAATCTTTTTAAAAATATGAAATTATTTGTTATAATAACAAGGAGAATAGTATCTTTATCTAGTATTTTATAAGTTGAGTATCAACATAAATATTATTTAAAGCCATTATTATTTGTGTTTAATTTCACTTGACTTTAATTTGACTAAGATTTAAAGTGAGTTTATGAAAAAGTACTGAGTTAGAAAAAAATATAAGTTTATTATAAAAATAAGGGGGCCAAAAATGAGTTTTATTAACAATATTCATCAACAAGCACAAGCAGACAAGAAAAAAATTGTATTACCTGAAGGAACTGAGGAAAGAACAATTAAAGCTGTTCCATCAATTTTGGAAAAAGGTATAGCAGATGTGGTATTATTAGGAGCAGAGGCAGAAATCAAAGATTTAGCTGCAGAATATGATGTAGATTTAACAGGGGCAGAGATTATTAATCCTGTAGAATCTGATAATTTAGAAGAGTATGGAGCAACTTATTATAAGTTGAGAAAACATAAGGGGATTAGTGAAGAAGAAGCATTAGAGCAGGTTAAAGATCCACTTTATTTTGCTTCAATGATGGTACAAAAAGGTGCTGCTGATGGTAAAATAGCAGGAGCAGAAAATGCGACTGGTAATGTATTACGAGCAGCGATTAAAATTATTGGTACTAAAGAAGGTATTTCTGTAATTTCTGGAGCTTTAGTTATGATTGTGGAAAATAAAGATTTTGGCAATGATGGTGTGTTAGTATTTGCAGATTGTGCCGTAAATCCTGATCCAGATGCTGATCAATTAGCAGAAATTGCTGTATCTTCTGCTAAAACTGCAGCAGATTTAACGGCAATTGATCCTAAAGTTGCAATGTTATCTTTCTCTACTAAAGGTAGTGCTAAACATGAATTAGTAGATAAAGTTAAAGCAGCAACTGCTAAAGCCCAAGAGATTAATCCAGAGTTAGACCTAGATGGTGAACTGCAGGCAGATGCTGCATTAGTTCCTGGAGTAGCAGAAACAAAATGTCCTGATAGTACTATTGCTGGGCAGGCTAATGTATTAGTTTTCCCTGGTTTAGAAGCTGCAAATATTGGTTATAAATTGGTACAGAGATTAGGAGATGCAGAAGCAATTGGTCCTGTATTACAAGGTATTGCTAAACCAGTTAATGATTTATCAAGAGGGTGTAGTGTAGAAGACATTGTTAATGTAACTGCAATTACAGCAGTACAAGCTCAAAATTGTTAAGTAGTACTTTAGATAAAAAAAGTAAAACAAAAGATTTAATAATAACATAATAGGAGGAGTTTTAATGAAGGTTTTAGTAATTAATAGTGGTAGTTCTTCAATCAAATATCAGTTGATTAATATGGCAACTGAAGATGTATTAGCAAAAGGATTAGTAGAAAGAATTGGAATTGATGGTTCAAGATTAGAACTAGAAGTTGAAGAGCAAGAATTTGAAATTAAACAAGATATTCCAAATCATGAACTAGGAATGAAATTAGTGATAGATACCTTAACTGATGAAGAACAAGGTGTTATTTCTAGTGTAGATGAGATTAATGCTGTAGGACATCGTGTTGTTCATGGTGGAGAACATTTTTCGAAGTCAGTAATTGTGGATGATAATGTTAAAGAAAAGATATCTGAATGTGCTAAGTTAGCACCTTTACATAACCCACCTAATTTAATGGGGATTGAAGTTTGTGAAGAGTTAATGCCGCATGCAGAACAAGTAGCTACTTTTGATTCTGCTTTTCACCAGTCAATGCCTGAAGAAGTTTATATGTATGCTTTGCCTTATGAATATTATGAAAAACATGATGTAAGAAGATATGGAGCCCATGGTACTTCTCATAAATTTGTAGCGCAGTATGCTGCTGAAGAAATGGGAAGAGATATAGAAGATTTAAAGATTATTACTTGTCATTTAGGTAATGGTGCCAGCGTAACTGCTGTTAAACATGGTGAATCTTATGACACTAGTATGGGTTTAACTCCATTAGAAGGATTGGTAATGGGAACTAGATGTGGAGATATTGACCCTGCTGCAGTTCCATTTATCATGGAGAAAGAAGATTTATCTCCGCAGGAAATGGATGACATTATGAATAATGAAAGTGGTTTATTAGGAGTTTCAGAGCTGAGCAGTGATATGAGAGATATAATTGCTGCTAAAGATGAAAATAAAAAAGCTAAAGTAGCCTTTGATATGTTTACTTATCGAGTTAAGAAATATATTGGTTCTTATGTTGCAGCAATGAACGGTGTAGATGCGATTGTATTTACAGCAGGAATTGGGGAGAATTCAATTATAATTAGAGAAGCTATTTGTGAAGATTTAGAGTATTTAGGAATTAAGCTTGACCAGGATAAAAATGATGTTCGAGGTAAGGTGCAGGAGATTAGTGCTGATGACGCAGCAGTTAAAACTTTTGCAATTCCAACGAATGAAGAACTAGTAATTGCTCGTGATACTAAGAAGTTGGTAACAGAATAATCCTTGACAAAATTATTTGAGTTATATTATAATTAAGACGCTGTGGCTAATTATGTAGTTTAACAGAATTTCTTCAATAACTAGATTGAAGCTTTAAGAAGGTGGTTAAGATGAGAATAAATATAGAAGATATAAAAGAAACATTAGGTGCAATTAAACAAGTTGAATTGGGAATTCCATTTGCCAAGCGTGATATTCAAGGTCGTGAAGTATCATTTGTAGAAGATATTAGTTTTGTAGGTCGGGCAATTAATGCTGAAGATAATTATATTGTTACTGCTCAAGTCAAAAGTGAAATTAAAGTTCCTTGTAGCCGCTGTTTAGAGCCGTTTATAATGACTTTAGAATTTGATTTTGAAGCGGAATTTTCTAAAGCTGAAGTTGAAAATAATGAATTAGATTTAGAAGAGGCATTGATTGATCATATTACTTTAGCAATACCTATGAAAACTGTTTGTGAAGAAGATTGTCAAGGTTTATGTCCTAGTTGTGGAATTAATCTTAATCAAGAAGAGTGTAATTGTATGATGCATGAAGTTGACCCTAGATTAGCCAAATTAGAACAATTATTAGATAAAGAAGATTAATGTTGTAGCTTATAGAACTAAGGAGGTGTCGAATATGGCTGTACCAAAGCGTAGAACTTCTAAAACAAGAAAAAGAAAAAGAAGAACACATAAAAATTTAACTCCACCTAATTTATCTGAATGTCCACAGTGTCATGAGTTGAAAAAATCTCATCAGGTTTGTTCTGAATGTGGATTTTATAAAGGGAGAAAAGTAAAATAATTATGTTACTAAAAGTAAGGCAGATATCTGCCTTACTTTTTTGTTGTTTAGGTAATTATTAATTTATAAAGAGTTGAAGCTAAGTGAGTGGCAGTTCATTTTTTAAGCGATTCTACTCTTTTTCTTGAAATTTAGTTATAGATTAGATATAATGAATAGTGGCTTGGATTAGTACCAGGTATTAATTGTAAATGGGTGATATTATTAATGAAAAATTTAAATAAAAAGCAGAGACGAGAAAAGTTAAAGAAGCTATTAGAAGAAGATCCTTTTTTAACAGATAAAAAATTAGCAGAAAAATTTGGAGTTAGTATTCAAACAATTAGGTTGGATAGAAGGAGTTTAGGAATTCCTGAAGCTAGAAAAAGAATTAAGTCAGTAGCTCGTCAAACTTATTCTAAAGTTAAATCGGTTCAAAGTGGTGAAATAATTGGTGAATTAGTAGAGATAGAATTAAATAATCATAGTTCTTCAGTATTAGAAACTACATCAGATATGGTTTTAGAAAAATCTAAAATTGTGCGGGGGCATCATATTTTTGCGCAGGCAAATTCATTGGCTGTAGCAACTATAGATACAGCTGTTGCTGTAACTGGCTCTGCAGATGTTCGTTATCATAAACCAGTAGGAGTAGGAGAAAGATTAGTAGCAACTGCTGATGTGGTAGAAGAAGATAATAATAATAAATTTATAGTGGAAGTGAAAACTAAAGTTAATAATGTTGAAATATTTAAGGGTGAATTTGTTATTTTTGCCCGAGAAGAGCAGGAGTTAGGAGAGGGAGGATAATTAAAGTGAAGATTGCTATTGATGCTATGGGTGGCGATTATGGTCCCCAGGAATTAGTAAAAGGAGCAATTAAAGCTAGTCAAGAAATAGATGCAGAACTAATTTTAGTTGGTCAGAAAGATAAAATCGAAACTGAGCTTAACAACCAAAATTATGAGCAGAATAGAATTAGCATTAAACCTGCCTCTCAGATAATTACTATGAATGAAGCACCTACTAGAGCTATCAGAAATAAAGAGGATTCATCAATTGTTGTTGGTAGTAATTTAGTTGCTAATGGTGGAGCTGATGCTTTTGTATCGGCTGGGAGTACGGGAGCAGTGATGGCTGCTGCTACTTTTAAAATCGGTAGAATAACAGGAGTTAAAAGACCAGCTATTGGAACAGTTTTTCCTGCTTTAAAGGGAAAAACTTTATTATTGGATGCTGGGGCCAATGTTGATAGCAAAGCCATTAATTTAGTACAGCAGGCTTTAATGGGGCAGATATATATGAAAGAGGTATTTGCTGTGTCTAATCCAAAAGTAGGAGTGCTCAGTATTGGTGAAGAAAAGAAAAAAGGTAATAGATTAACTAAAGAAACTTATAATTTATTAGAACAAAGAAAAAATATAAATTTTGTAGGTAATGCAGAAGGAAGAGATATTTTTACTGGTGAATTTGATATTATAGTTTGTGATGGTTTTGTAGGTAATGTTGTTTTGAAATCTGTGGAAGGACTAGTTAAAACTATTTTTAAATTAGTTAAGAATGAAGTAGAACAGAGTTGGCTGGCTAAAATTGGTGGTTTGTTTTTGAAACCAGTTTTAAGTCGAGTTAAAGAGAAACTTGATTATGCAGAATATGGCGGGGCTCCCTTATTAGGAATAGATGGAGTTGCAATAATTAGCCATGGTAGTTCAAATGCTAAAGCAATTTACAATGCCATAAAAAATGCTGAAGAGGCAGCCAAAGTTAATTTGCCAGAATTAATTAAAGCCGATATAGATGAAGGGACTGATTAATAGTATGGGAGATACTAGAAGAGCTAAAGTTGCTGGGGTAGGTTCTTATACTCCAGATAAAATATTAACTAATCAAGACTTAGAAGAGATGGTTGATACCAGTGATGAGTGGATTGTGAAGCGAACTGGGATTAAAGAGAGAAGAATTGCTGCAGATGATGTTAGCGCTTCTGATTTAGCCTATCAAGCTTCTAAAAAAGCTTTGAACAATGCTGGGTTGCAGGCTGAAGAGCTAGATTTGATTTTAGTAGCAACTTCTACACCAGACCATATTGGTTTTCCTGCTACTTCTTGTGTTCTGCAGGATAAATTAGGGGTTACTGATATTCCTGCTTTTGATTTAGCTGCTGCCTGCACTGGTTTTATTTATGGGATGTCTACGGCAACGCAATATATTGAGACAGGCGTTTATGATAATATTTTAGTAGTAGGTTCAGAAGTACTATCCAAATTTATTGATTGGGAAGATAGAAATACCTGTGTTTTATTTGGTGATGGAGCAGGAGCTGCTGTTTTAACACCAAGTACAACAGGAGGAGTATTAGCTAATACTCTAGGAGCTGATGGGTCACGAAGTGATGTGTTAGAAATTCCTAGCGGTGGCTCTAAAGATGCTTTTTCAAAATCAGCACTAGAACAGCGCAGTCATTATATTAGAATGGATGGCAAACCAGTATTTAAATTTGCAGTCAAAATTTTAGGTCAGGCTGCCGTTGAAGGTTTAGAAGAAGCAAATTTAACTAAAGATGATATTGATTATTTAATCCCTCATCAAGCTAATATTAGAATTATTGATGCTGCAGCAAAAAGATTAGATTTAAAACGAGAACAGATTTATGTCAATTTAGATAAATACGGAAATACTTCTGCGGCTTCGATTCCATTAGCATTGGATGAAGCAGTAAAGGATAAGAATATTGAAGCTGGAGATATTGTAGTACTAGTAGGATTTGGTGGAGGTTTGACTTGGGGAGCAACAGTAATAGAATGGACTTAAAGGGGGCAAATCATAGTGGTAGAAACAAAATTATGTAATTTATTAGATATTGAATATCCTATTATTCAAGGAGGAATGGCTTGGGTAGCTACTGGTGAGTTAGCTGCAGCAGTATCTCAAGCAGGAGGCTTAGGAATCATTGGCGCTGGAAATGCTCCAGCAGATGTAGTTAGAGAAGAGATTAGAAAAGTAAAAGAAGTCACTGATAAACCATATGGAGTTAATGTAATGTTATTATCTCCATATGTAGATGAAGTAGTAGAAGTAGTGGTGGAAGAAGAAGTTCCTGTGATTACTACTGGAGCAGGAAACCCAGCAAAATATTTGGATAAGTTTAAGTCAGTTGGTTCTAAAGTGATTCCAATTGCACCTTCAGTAACTTTTGCCCGTCGAATGGCGAGGTATGGGGTAGATGCAATTATTGCAGAAGGCAATGAAGCAGGAGGGCATATTGGAAGATTGAATACTATGGCTTTAGTTCCTCAAATTGTTGATGCTGTTGATTTGCCAGTAATTGCTGCAGGAGGAATTGCTGATGGACGCGGCTTAGTTGCAGCATTGAATTTAGGAGCTGCAGGAGTACAGATGGGAACTAGATTTGTGTGTGCTGCAGAATCTATAGCCCATGACAATTATAAAGAAGCGATTATTAATGCTCGCGACCGAGATGCAGTAGTAACAGGACGTTCTACTGGTCATCCTGTTAGAAACTTAAAAAATAAATTAACTAGAAAGATTGCTAAGTTAGAAAAAGAAGATGCTGCCAAAGAAAAGATTGAAGAATTAGGTATAGGACGTTTGAAACAGGCAGTTATTGATGGAGATGTAGAAACAGGGTCGGTTATGGCTGGACAGGTAGCGGGAATGATTTCTAAAGTAGAACCTGCTGCTGAAATCATAGATGATATGGTGGTTACAGCCCGAAATATTTTAAATAAAGATTATAGTGCTGAGGCTTAATAATAAATAAATTTGGAATATTAATTATATATTATGATTATTTTAAGACTATGAGAAGGAGGATTAAGATGAGTAAGATTGCTTTTATTTTTCCTGGGCAGGGATCTCAGCGAGTAGGTATGGGGGAAGACTTGGCCCAAGAATATCAGATTGTAGAGGATACTTTTACTGAAGCAAATCAAGTTGTAGATATTGATGTTAAAGAATTGTGTTTTTCTGGTCCTGAAGATAAATTAACAGAGACTGCTAATACGCAGCCGGCAATCTTGACAACAAGTATAGCTTTTTATAGACTGTTAAAAGAAGAAGGACTAGCACCAGATATGGTAGCAGGACATAGTTTAGGAGAATATGCTGCTTTAGTTGCTGCTGAAGTATTAGATTTCAAAACAGCTCTTAAGTTGGTTAGAAAAAGGGGACAATTGATGAGTCAAGCTGACCCCGAAGGCCAAGGAACAATGGCTGCTGTGATTGGTTTAGAGGCTTCTGAAGTAGAAAAAGTATGTGATAAGGGAAGTCAGTATGGAGTGGTAGAAGCAGCTAATTATAATTGTCCTGGGCAGATAGTTATTTCTGGTGAAAAAGAAGCAGTAGAGCAGACTACTGAATTAGCTCAAGAAGCGGGAGCTAAAAAGGCAGTTGTCTTAAATGTAAGTGGTCCTTTTCACTCTAGTTTAATGGAGGGTGCTGGTGAAAAATTAGCAGATTATTTAGACCAATTAGATTTTAAAGATGCACAAATCCCAATAGTAACAAATGTGACTGCTGAAGCAACTACTGATGCAGCAGAGATTAAAAATGCCTTAATTAAGCAAATTAGTGGTGCAGTGAAATGGGAAGAGTCAATTAAAACAATGATTGCTAGTGGAGTAGATACTTTTGTTGAGGTTGGCCCTAATCGAGTTTTAAAAGGATTTATGCGCCGCATAGATAGAAGTGTTAATGCTTTAAATGTACGTAATTTAAGATCTTTAAATAAAACTAAAAAGAAATTATAATGAATAAGATAGTGTTTAATGAATTAATTTAATGGTAGTCAATTTATGTTTGATTTATTAATTAAACATTGTCAATTATCCATTATTAATTTTCAATTAATTAAGTGAGGTGGAAAAATGGAAGTTGAAGATAAAGTTGCAATTGTAACTGGTAGTTCACGAGGAATTGGTAAGCAAATTGCTTTAAAATTTGCTGAAAATGGTGCTAAAGTAGTAGTAAACTATCCTGTTGATGCTGAAGCAGATAGTGCTCAAGCTGTAGTAGAAGAAATTGAACAATTATCCGGCACAGCAATTGCAGTTAAAGCTGATGTAACAGATGCTAAAGAAGTAAAGTCTATGGTAAAGCAGACAAAAAAAGAATTTGATAAGATTGATATTTTAGTAAACAATGCTGGAATTACCAGAGATAAACTATTAATTAGAATGAGAGAAGCAGATTGGGACAGTGTTTTAGATGTTAATTTAAAAGGAGCATTTAATACTACTAAAGCTGTTAGTAGAGTGATGATGAAACAGCGTGAAGGAACAATTATTAATATTGCTTCGGTAGTAGGATTAATGGGTAATGCTGGTCAGGCAAATTATGCTGCTTCTAAGGCAGGGCTAATCGGTTTTACTAAATCTACTGCCCGAGAAATGGCAAAAAGAAATATTACAGTTAATGCTGTAGCACCTGGTTTTATTGAAACTGCTATGACTGATGAATTATCAGATAAAGTAGTAGCAGAAATGACAGATAATATTCCATTAGAAGAATTTGGTCAACCAGAAGATGTTGCTAATACAGTGTTGTTTTTAGCTAGTGCTGCTGCTGATTATATTACTGGTGAAGTGATTAGAGTAGATGGCGGAATGGCGATGTAGCCACTGTCAACTATTTTTTATAAGGAGGTGAAGAACATGGACGTAGCAGAAAAAGTTAAAGAGATTATTGCCGAAGAGTTAGCTCTTGATATGGAGGAAGTTACTGAAGATGCAACTTTTGATGATTTAGGAGCTGATTCCTTAGATATTGTAGAGGTGGTAATGGCTTTTGAAGATGAATTTGATGTAGCAATTCCTGATGAAGATGCAGAAGATATTGCAACTGTACAGGATGCTATAGATTATATTGAAGATATTGCATAATTTAATTTTAAAATCCCGCTGGGGCATAACTCCAGTGGGATTCATCCACTTTAATTAGGGGGAATAGATTTGAAATTACCTAAACTAGAAATTGGTGATTTAATAGCTGAAATACCAATCATGCAAGGCGGAATGGCATATAGAGTTTCTACTGCGCCTTTAGCGGCAGCAGTAGCAAATGAAGGAGGAATTGGATTAATAGCTGGTTCTGGTCTTGATAGTAAAGAATTAAAGACTGAAATTAGAAAGGCTAGAGAGCTATCTTCAGGAATTATTGGTGTTAATATTATGGTAGCTGTCAGAAAGTTTAAAGAATTAGTCCAGGCCTCTATTAGTGAAGGAATAGATTTAATTGTAGCTGGAGCAGGATTTTCTCGAGATTTATTTTCTTTAGGGCGGGAGAATGATGTAGAAATTGTACCTATTGTTTCCTCAGTTAAATTAGCAAAAATTTCTGAAAGATTAGGTGCTTCTGCTATTGTAGTAGAAGGTAAAGAAGCAGGAGGACATTTAGGAACTGATAAGCCTCTAGAGCCTTTAGTAAAAAAAGTTGTAGATGCAGTAGATATTCCTGTAATTGCTGCTGGAGGTATTATTGACGGGCAGGATATTGCTAAATATTTAAAAATGGGTGTTTCTGGAGTACAGATGGGTTCTAGATTTGTAGCTAGTGAAGAATGTGAAGTAGAAGATGAATTTAAAGAACTTTATATTTCTGCTGGTGAAGGTCAAGGGACTTTGATTGATAGTCCAGTAGGATTGCCAGGGCGAGCTTTAAAAAATGAGTTTACTGATAGATTAGAGGAAGACGAGGTTAATACGGGAAATCAATGTAATTATTTATGCCTTAAAAAATGCTCAAAAGACTTTTGTATTATGGAAGCTTTACAACAGGCTCATGCTGGGAATATGGAAGAAGGTTTAGTCTTTGCTGGAGAAAGAGCTCATTTAATAGACAATATAGTACCCGTTAAAGAAATTATGGATAATTTAATAAGCGAAACAAAAGAATTTTTAGGGAGGGAAGATGAAGATGAATAAACGTGTAGTAGTAACAGGGATGGGAGTAGTATC
>JBNJFD010000068.1:0-10146 GCA_051746525.1 Bacillota bacterium
TGTTACTTGTTACTTGTTACTCTTCACTTGTCACTCTTTACTTGTCACTCTTTACTTGTCACTGATTACTGATTACTGATTACTGATTACTAGTCACTAGCCCCTCTATCATCCTTCTAATATTATCTACTAACTCCTTTTCCTCTGCAGAAGATAAATCTTCAGGATAAAGCGGTTGATTAATTGTAATTTTAACTTTAGCTCCTTGAATCACGCCATTATTAGCCTCCCGCATCTTATAAGAACCATCAATAGCTATAGGAACGATTGGCACTTCTTCACGCAGAGCAATTTTCAAACTACCTCGTTTAAATTCACCTAATTGGCTCGATTTACTCCGGGTCCCTTCAGGAAATACAACTAATGACTGCCCTGTTTCAAATACTTTACCTGCATTTTTATAAGCTCTCAATGTCTGCCGCAAGTTATCTCGTTTAATAAAAATGCACTGCAGTTCTTTCATCCAAGTGCTAACTAAAGGAAAATACCGCAGTTCCCACTTAGCAATAAAAGCTAAGGGCAGCTCTACATATCCTAATAATAATGGAATATCAAAGGCCCCTTGATGATTAGAGACTAATAAACAAGGCTCCTTTGGCAAATTCTGCTCCCCCTTAACTTCAATTTCACTTCCTGTCTGTTCTACTAAGCGCTTACCCCACTTTTGTGCTATGGTATTAATATATTCTTGAGCTTTTCTATCTTGGCCCGTTAACTTTAAAAATTTCAATTTAATCCAATGAATAATACTGTAAAATTGATATAACCAAAAATATGTAAACCACCATATTGTTTTTAACATCTCTTTTCCTCCAAGCTAAAATTACTATTCTCCATAATTTTCTTCTAAATATCTTACTATAGCTGTAGAATCATGAATTACCTGTTCGCCGTCTTCTAATACCGGCACTTTAAGTTGCCCAGATAATTCTTTAATTTTATTGCGCTGTGATCTATCACGAGGTACTTCTCTAGTTTCATAATCTAAACCTAACTCCTCTAATTTATTTCTCACTTTAATACAATATGGACATGATTGAAATTGATGTAATAACAATTTAATCCCCTCCTTATTAAATCTTATCTTTAATTATATCGAATTTACTACTGAATTAAAAGGGGGGATAAGTATGAGCCTTAATTTAAATCTTATCTCAACTTATTTTATGTTAATACAGGAAATTTGAACATATGTATAGAATTATATAAATAATGAGCACATTTGCTTTTATTGTAAGTTATTACGCAGTTTAGGGAGGGGCAGCATAATGGGGGAACAAGATGATTTATTAACAACTATTATAGATACTGTACCAGACATTATTGGTATTTTAAATCCTGACTATACTATAGAGCGCTATAACGAAGCTGGATATGAATTTTTTTCTGCTTCAGCTAAAGAATTAAAAGATAAAAAATGTTATCAAGTTTTAGGAAATTCAAGCAAATGTGACAATTGTCCGCTTGAAAAAGTTCTGAAAACAAAAGAAATTGTCGAAACGGAACAATATATAGCAGAACTGGATTCTTATTTTGAGATTCGCAGCAAACCTGTTTTAAATCAAGAGGGGGAAGTAATTAAAATAATTGAGTATTTGAAAGATGTTACTGAAAAAAAAGAAGCCCAAAATAATTTAGCTAAAAGAAGTCAATTATTAGAAGGAATCTTAGCAAGTATTGACGGTGGAATTAGTGTCTTAGATTCCGAATTGAATATAAAATATGTTAATCAAACTATTAAAGATTGGAATTTAGACAGATTACCTTTGCATGGCAAAAAGTGCTATGAAGTTTACCATAACCGAATTAAGCCTTGTGAAATCTGCCCTACACTCAAAGCCTTAGACAGCGGCAAAACAGAGACTGATATGGTTATTGATGACCGAGGTTCAGAAGTTAAATTTTTCAAAGTCAGTAGTTATCCCCTGCACAGCAAAGAAGAAGACCAGCCTACTGAAGTAGTAGAATTTATTCAAGATGTTACAGAACAGCAGGAACAAAACGAAAAGTTGAGCAGTCAACTGCAAAAAGGAAAAGAGATTCATCAGCATTTACTGCCTACTAACCTACCCCGTTCTGCTAATATAAAAATAAGTAGTTTCTACCGCCCTGCCGAAGAGATTGGAGCAGATTTTTATCAAACCATTGAATTTGAAGATCAAATTTTATTCTATGTTTCAGATGTAATAGGTCATAACCTAGATGGTGCTTTCTTAAATATTTTCCTCCGCGAAACAATCAGAGCTTTTTTAGCTGAAAAACACGATCCCTCTCATAATATTTATCTAGAAGAAATAATGGATTATATAATTTATCGCTATCGTTTAGAAAATTTCCCTGATGACTATTTTATTAGTTTAGCTTTATTTGTTTTTAACAAAAACAGCCGCAAGTTAGATTATTTAAATGCCGGAATGCATATTGAACCATTTCTAATTAAAAATCATGAACTTTCTCGTTTAGGAGCTAAAGGAATGCCCATCAGCAACTTTTCTAATTATAAGGATTCTAATTACGGCAAAGACACCCTTCATTTTTCCAAGAATGATACTTTAATAGTTACAACCGATGGTTTAATAGAAGCTGAAAAAAATAGGGCTATTTTTGGAGAAGAAAGACTTACCGACCTTTTATTAGCTAATTATCACCTCCCTTTAGAACTGTTACTGATAGAAGTTATTAAAAATTTAGAAGATTTTAAAGGTGATGCTCCTATTAAAGATGATGTCACGCTGCTAGCTTTGAGAAATCAAAGCTTTATCGATAGTTTATATCTGAAAATAGCTAGTGATTTTAAAGAAGTTGATAAAGTCAAACAAAAAGCCAAAGAATTTTTAAAACTCTATTATCAAGAGACTGATGCAATACTGATTGGGCTACACGAAGCAATAATTAATGCCATAGAACACGGTAATCAGCAAAAATACGACAGTGCAATAAAAATCTACATTTCCATTTCAAAAGATGCACTAATAATAGAAGTAGAAGATGAAGGAAAAGGATTTGATTGGCGTAAAGAATTAAGTGAAGAGTATAATCTTAATGACTTTAACGAACGAGGTCGCGGCATTAAAATTAGCAAAGAAATCTTTGATTATTTTGGTTATAATCAATTTGGGAACAGAGTAATTATGTACTTAGCTAAAACAGCAAAAACAAGCTGTAACCCTTAATTTATTAGCTCTGTTAGCAAAGGTACTGCAAATGCAGTACCTTTAAACAACTTTACTATTTAAATTAAATAAACAAACTCATATTAGATTGGTCTGCAGAGTTCAAGAATGTAGCAACGCCGCCTACTTCTACTCCATCAATTAATTCTTTCTTATCAAATCCTAATAAATCCATTGTCATCTGGCAGGCAACTAATCTAACTCCATTTTCCTGCGCCTGCTGCATTAATGTTTCTAAAGAATCAACACCTTTATCTTCCATTACTTTACGAATCATCTTTGGCCCCATCCCAAACATATTCATTGTTGATAAGGATAAGTTCTCACTGCCCTGAGGCATCATTTTACCGAACATTTTATCCATGGTACTCTTCTCTACATCCATATTCTTATTCTTACGCAGTACATTTAATCCCCAGAAAGTAAAGAATAAAGTTACATCTTTACCCATTGATGCTGCACCATTAGCAATAATAAAGGAGGCAATAGCTTTATCTAAATCTCCACTAAAGACAACCATAGTCGTACCGTTCTTATCTACTGCTGCTCCTCTAGCAGACGGCTGTGCTGTTCCTTTCTGTAACTTAGCGCTATATTGAGTACCGTCTTTTCCTGTTTCTAAAACAGTATTACCGGTACTTTGGGCCCAGGCTTTAATATCTGTTGTAAATCCTGGATCTGTAGCAACAACTTCTAAAATATCTCCGTCTTCCATCTCATTCATCTTCTGCGACACCTGCATAATTGGCCCAGGGCACTGCAGCCCACAAGCATCTAATTCAAATTTTTCTCCTTCTTTAACAGTTTTCTCAATTTTTTCTCCACAATACTGTCCTTCCTCAGGAGTAGTAATACAAGCTAACTTTTCTTGCTCTGGAGTAGTGGACTCGTCAACAATCTCTGATTTATCTTTCTGTACTTCATTATATAGTTTATATCCTCCAGCAAGATTCTTAACATTTTCAAACCCATTTTGCATTAAGATTCTAGCTCCAATATAACCTCTTAATCCTACCGCACAATATACAACAATTTCTTGCTCTGGATTTAATTCATCTATGCGATCCCGCAGGTCATTGAGAGGAATATTTACTGCACCATCAATCATGCCTAGTTGTACTTCCACTTCTTCTCTGACATCTAAGAGTACTGTAGTAGGACCTAAATCATCTACTTCATTCCAATTAACCATCTCTACTTTGCCCTTTAACATATTCCCTGCTACAAAACCTGCCATATTAACTGGGTCTTTAGCAGAACCAAATGGCGGAGCATAGGCTAAATCTAACTCTTGTAAATCAAATACTGTTTTTTCAAATCTAATTGCTGTAGCAAAAACATCTACTCGTTTATCGACTCCATCATAACCAACAACTTGTGCTCCTAATAATTTACCCTCTTTAGGAGTAAAGATGATTTTAACGGTCATTGGTACTGCTCCTGGATAATAACCAGCATGATTTTTCTTATTTAAATAAGCTACTTCATATTCAATATCAGTCTCTGCTAACTGCTTTTCATTATTTCCAGTAGCACCAACTTCTAAATCAAATACTTTAGCAATTGCTGTGCCTTGACTACCAGTAAACTTCTCTGGATTGCCGGCTAAATTATTAGCAACAATTCGACCTTGTTTATTAGCAGGTCCTGCTAATGGAATATGAGCAGGTTTGCCTGTTACATAATCCGTCACTTCAATTGCATCTCCTAAAGCATAAATCTTTTCATCAGAAGTCTGTAAATAATCGTTAACTTTAATTGCCCCTGTTTCTCCAATTTCTAAGTCAGCATCTTCTGCTAACTCTGTTTGCGGCTTAACTCCAGCAGACATAATTACTAAATCAGTAGTTAGTTCTGTTCCATCCTGCAATTCAACTTTTTTACGTTCTGCTACATCAGAAAGTCCTGCTACTGCATTACCTAAATATAAATTAATGCCATTCATCCGTAAATGATTATGCACTTGAGCTGCCATTTCACGGTCAATTGGCCCTAAAGCCTGCGGCGCCATTTCTACTACCGAAACATCAAGACCGCGGTCATGTAAGTTCTCTGCCATCTCAATTCCAATATATCCAGCACCTACTACAACAGCACTTTTAGGCTCTTCTTCATCTACCACTGCTTTAATTTCGTCAGTATCAGGAATATTTCTTAAAGTAAATATCTTATCTCCATCAACACCTGGTACCGGCGGCAAAATTGGCTCTGCCCCTGGAGATAAAACTAAATAATCATAGCTCTCTTGATAAGTTTCACACTGATCTAAATCTCTAACTGTAATCTTTTGTTCGTCGCGGTCAATTGCCGTCACTTCATTTTTAACCCGCACATCAATATCAAAACGCGCCTTCATCGCTTCTGGAGTTTGCACTAATAATTTCTCCCGTTCTTCAATTACTTCTCCAATATGATAAGGCAACCCACAATTAGCAAAAGAAATATGTTCCCCTCGCTCAAAAATAACAATCTCTGCATCTTCATCCATTCTTCTTAATCTAGCTGCTGTACTTGCACCACCAGCTACACCGCCAACAATTAATACTTTATTCGACATAAAAATCCACCCCTTATAAATTCAATTGATAATTGACAGTTGACAGTTGACAATTAAAATCATACAGTCAAAGGCAAAACCTAAACATTACCAATTATCCATTGTTTTTTTATTGTCAATTGCTCTTCTTGTGATATTTTTCTTTTGTAAGTTTAAATTTTAATATCTGAATAATCAGATATTATCGCTAAAACTAAGACTTTATTTAAAATAAAGCCTTAATTATTTTTTTAGCATCTTCACTAACTACATAATAATTAACTTCTACTCCATTACGCTTACCTTCTAAAATCCCTAAATTTCTCAATTTAGCTAAGTGCTGCGATAAAGTGGATTGTGGTATCTCAATACAGCTCTGCATTTTAGAAACATTGCATCCTTCTTCTACCATCAGACCTTTAACAATACACAGTCTAACGGGATGTCCCAATCCTTTAATAATTTTTGCTTTATCTTTTAGCTTTTCAAATTCATTGTTTGTGATATTTTCCACTTGATATTCCTCCCGCTAAAACAACTTTATATCTATATATTACGATATAAAGAATTGTTTGTCAAGAATTATTTGCGGAATTGTTTCTCTAATTCTACTTCGAGAGACTATAGCGCCGCAGCAACAGGTTAGAAAAGCGCTCTGTAACTTTTTTTAACGCATCATTTAATAATTGTTCATCGGACGTTACTACCTCAGGCTCATTTTCAAAATAACTTTCGCGATAAGTTTCAGTTTCTTGGAAATTTTCGCTAATCTCTACTACTCCACTAGAAACATCTATTAATTTAAAAACAACCTCCACATATACTTCTTTTTCAATTGAAATCTTTGTTTCCTGCGAACCATCATCTTGAGTTAGTGAATCTTTCACTCGATTACGATTTACTTCTCCACTAATTACTTTTCCTACTACTAAGTAATCTGTGTCTACTTCCTTTTTTATTTCCTGAGCAGTTTTACTATCAATCAAACCACTAGTTGGCAAGTTTTCATCTTCTAGAATAGAATCTAATTCATCGCGCTCTATAATTTCTAAAAAATCTGGTTCTTGGGCTAATAAATCAGAAACTAAAAAAGCAGTAGTTCTTGTTCCTAAATCATATTGATAACTATTGTCCCCTAATTCAATTACTGCTATCCGCTTTAAATTTTCTTGGCGCAATTTTTGATATGCTTCTTCTCGTTTTAAATTACTAGCTAAATATTCGCCATACTTTTTCACTTTTTTAAACTCTTGATAAGCTAATTCCCAATTTTCTGCACTTAAATAATCTAATCCTTGTTGATAATGGACTTGTTGATAGCCCTCTTTAGCTTCAGTTAATAATTGATTTGCTTTTGTACTGTCATTAATTCTTTGGGCAGCTTTTAGATTTTCAATTGCTAATCCATACTCTTCATCTGCTAAGTACTGTTCCCCTTTTTCTAAATACTCACTATATTGTTCCTGTCGATAGCCACTAAACATCTTATAACCGCCCCAAGCACCTAAAATGACCAATGCCCCTACTCCAATTGATTCTCCGCTTCCAGCCCAGGCTTTAGACTGCAGCGGACCTATATTACTAGCAGTTAAAGTAATTACCACAATTACTACTAATAATATTGTAATTAATCTATAATTTAATCTCGTCATTTACACCCCACCTTTATATTAGTTTATAGTTGATAGTTTAGAGTTTATAGTTGAAGTCAAAAGCATACCAGCAAAACCCTACAAATAAATTCAAGAGCTAGACTTGGCACTGCCAAGCCTCTACAATTTTTTATCTTGTTTTATTGTCAATTGCTCTTTTCTTACTTAACTATCAATTTTACACTATCAATTATCAACTATTTTAACCTCGTATTTATCATAAATCAGGTCTGCAAATTCTGCTGCAGCGGCGATTAATGCTTGGTCAAATAATTCATTCTCGGATATTAAAAATGGATTTTCTCCTGATTCATAGGTCTGGCTATCTTCTTCAATCTTTTTAATTGTTTTGGTAATTTCTGCTTCTCCAGTAGTAGTATCTAATAATTTGAAGATAATTTTAATTTCTGCTTCTTTCGTTTCGGTATAAATCTTCTTATCTACATATTCACCTTCACTAGCATCATATTCTTCTTCATATTCGCTACTTATATCTGTTTCTATATCAGCCTCTAAAATCTTCCCTACAATTATTTTATCAACATCTAAAATTTCCCCTAATTCTTTAGCAGTAGAAGATTCTACTAAACCACTAGTATTAATCAACCTCTCTTGATCTAAAGTTGAGTTTAACTCTTGACGGTCTATTACTTCAATAAAGTTAGAGTCTTTTGCTAATAACTCTTCAGTAGATAAACCTGCTACTTTACTACTTAAATTACCATAACCATAAGTCGTGTCTTCAAAATCTAACACTGCAATTCGCTGTAAGTTATTTTCTTTTATCTGCTGATAAACTTCTCGGTTTAACTTATCAACATCTAAATAATCCCCATACAGCTTTACTTTTTTAAATTCTTGATAAGCAGCAATTAATTCTCCTTTTGCTTTATAGTTCAGACCTTGTTGATAATGCTGCTGTTGATAACCTTGTTTAGCTTTAGCTAGTAATTGTTCTAGATCTTTACTATTATTCCACTGCTTTGCTTGGACAAAACTTTCAATAGCTAAATTATAATTTTCTTCTTTTAAATGTTTTTCTCCTTCACCAAGATAAGCTTGCCCCAATAACTCTTTAACCTCAGCACTATTATTTTTTCTTTGAGCAGCTTTAAATTCGCTAATAGCAAGAGCATACTGTTCTCGCTTCAAATATTTTTTTCCTTGTTCTAACTGCTCCTTATATTCTGCTGCCTCTTTAAAATTATCAACTAATTTAAAAGTTAACCCTGCTGCTAACACCACTCCTAATACTTCCAATGAGTCTTTAGTAGACTCTTGGTCGCTATAACTAGCTGCCCGAGCAAAATCAACTCCTAAAAAAGTAACTGCCATAAATACTAATAATATAATAGCAATTATTTGTTGGTATCTTTGAGACACCGCTAACCCCCCCTAATTCTTCAACTTTGAGCTTGTCTACTACGAGTTCACAAACAAATCTAATATCAAGTCCAGCTTATTACTTTATTCTTTTCACTTTACAATTCAGTCACTATCACCACTTTACGTTCTTTAAAAATATTATTGTGGTATCCTACTTGATTGATTATTTGAGCATCTTGATTAGAGATGATTAAATCTGTTTTATACTCTCCTTTTACAGCTTGAGCATCGATAACTAATGGTTTATCTCCAGCCTTAGGATTAGTTTTAGCATCAGCTAAATTAGTTCTATACTCTACCAATCCATCCTGCATTATTCCTTGTTGATTTAGCTGAGTTAAAGCATAAACCAACTTGCCATTTGAAGCATGAATTTTAGGAGCAAGTGCAGGTTCTAGATTTAAATCGACTGCATTTATCACTACTCCAGTGTACTCATGATTTTTTTGATTACTCTCCTGGTTAGAATTAGTACTATCAAATTTGCTTCCTGGAGCTGCTAATTTATTCTGTTTAGCTGTTTCTTTCAATTGAGGATAAATAGCTTTGACAATCCCTTCTTTTCCATAAAATTTAATTTCCATTACTACTCGATAACCATTTTCCTCTACAGACTCTTCTTGAATTATCTGAGCACCCTTTAAAATTCCAGTTTCTTTAGTAGTAAACACATCCGATTCAAACTTCTGCTTAGCAATTTTAGTTTTAGAATTAACAGTTACTTCTTTAATTTTTTTAATCAATTCCAAATGCGCCTTATCAACAGCAGCTATTTCAGCTAACAGTCTTGTCCGGGACCCTTCATCTTGAGACCAGCCAACTCCTTCTGCTTTAACTACTGCTTGCTCCCAATCAATTACTGTCTGCTGCTCACTAGCAGTTGACTTTGCTTCAACTGCCGCAGTCAAAATAAGTATTAATAAAAATAATAATATTAAAGCCATTATTTTTTTCATTATTGAAACCTCCTTTACTATCTGTGAAAATACATCCCTTAATATATTATTATTAAAACAATATTTTTATTAACTATTATATTTATACTTTTCTAGACAAAACACTAAACCCCTTGAAAAATTTAGCTTTTAATTAATATTATCTATCCAATTAATAAGCACATTGAAAGTTAAAATGAAAAAACCGGGCTCTGACTTAGCAGTTGGCCCGTTTTAACTAACATTATTAACTTTAAACTCTCAACTATACACTATCAACTTCTAACACTTTTACACATTCACTTCCTACAAATACTAATCCCCACTTTTTCAATTTATCTTTATTCTTCAATTCCTCTGCTGCTTTATATTTCAACAACTGTTCTTTAGCTTCTTCGGCTTTAGCTTGAACAATCTTTTCTTCTTGTCGCTGATATTCTTTCTGTTTAATATATTTCAATTCA
>JBNJFD010000069.1:0-10031 GCA_051746525.1 Bacillota bacterium
CTTTTACTGGGCAGGGTGGAGAGGTGAAGTGGGCTAGACAAGAGGTAATGATCAAATCTAATACGCCTTTTAAGATTCTTGCTAGTGCAGAGTATCCTGCTCATACTGAAACAGGGGCAGTTTTAGATAACGGCTGGTTTGGCAGACCACAAACTTTTTACAGTTATCTATTACCTATTGGTAATTATGGGATTCCAGGTGTGATTATTCCTAACCGCAATCCTGTGCAGCTAATTGGCAGATGTAGTAATGGCACTAGAAAATATGTGTTAGCTTCTAAAGTAAAAATGCCGCAGGAGTTTTGGCGGGTGCAGTCAGGAAGATATCTGGGGAGTATTACTTTAACTGTGCAGGCGAGATAGTGAGTCAGTATCTTTTTAATTTCAATTAGAAATTTAAGTAGGGGGCAGATATGAATGAGAGTAAATAGCAAAAAACTGGTGGTTTTATCAATGTTATTGTGTGCTATAGTGTTTAGTTCTGCTATTGTGTTGGCTGCAGGGGTAAAGCCACTAGTGATTGATGTTAGAGCTAGACCAGGGGATCAAAAAGAATTTGAATTAACTCTAACTCCTAGTGGTAAAGAAGAACAGGTTAAATTTGATTTTTATAAACCGGTGCAGTTACTAACGGGAGGTCTTAAATATCAAAAAGAAACGGAACATTTTGCTGCTAAAGACTGGATTAGTTTAGCAGAAAATGAAGTTACTCTTTATCCTGATAGAAAAAAGACTATTAAAGGCAGCATAAAAATCCCCTTTGAAGCTAGTGGTTCGCATACAGTAGTGATTATGGTTGAACCGCAGCAGAAAGTTAGAAGAAAAAATGGGCTGCGGGTTAAAGTGCGCTATGCAGTGCGAGTTAATATTAGAGTTCAGCGTGCAGGGGTTTATCCTCAAGCAGATATAGTGGAGTTTGATTTGGCTGCTGATAAAAAAAATAAACCGCAGGTAAGGGCAATGCTGGAAAATCCATCTCAATTAGATTATTTAGTTGCAGCTGAAGCTACTGTGCGAGATCAAAAACGGAGGTTAGTAGAAAGAATTACTTTAAAGAGTCCAGAGGGAAATAGCCCAGAGCTTAATCAAACTAGAATGTATCCGCAGAGTAAAGTTGCTTATGTGGGTGCAGTAACTAAGCGGCTTACTCCAGGGCAGTATAAAGTAAGAGTATTTTTTAAATATGCTGACCACGGTCAAATAATTAAAGCAAAAGATGTTGCAATTAAAGCAGGTCAATTTGATTTCCCGAGCCCAGATGAATTAGCAGCTTTGAATGTTCAGCCTCAAAAAATAATGCTCAATCTTAATTCTCCAGCCTATAAAAGCCAAATCATTCGTTTAACTAGTCAACTTGCTGAAACAGCAGAAATAAAGATTAGTACTAGAGAGGTAAAAGAAAATTATGAACATTCTGTAGTAGACTGGATTAGTATTAGAGGTAAAAAAGAGTTTAAATTGCCGGCTCGAAAAAGAGGACAGGTCATTACTACAACTGTTGTTCCTCGAGATTTGAAATCTGGTAGTTATCATGGCAGCATAGTTTTAGAAGCCTTCCAAGCTAATACTGGGAAAGCTATCTCTGAACAAGTAATTCCTATTACAGTAGTAGTTGGTGAGGAGCATGATTATCAAGTAGAACTAGAAAAGTTTTATTTGAGCCAAGATGATAAAGGCTATCTATTAAATTTAGATCTATTTAATCAAAGTGCTATTTTTATTAAGTCTAAGGCAGAGGTAATAATTAAAGATAAGCAAGGTCAGTTTGTAGAGCGATTAAATTTAACTTTTCGGGGAGATAAAAAAGAAATTCTACCTCAAAGTTCGGGACTACTGCAGGGTAGAGCGAAAAAACTAAAAGCTGGGGATTATCAAGCTGAAATAAAAATAATTCATAATAATCAAGAATTAAAAACAGCAGTCAAGAAATTCGAAGTTGTGAATTAAAGGGGGCTAAGTTAGAAGAAACAGAATTTAATTAACTTTAGCTGAAAAGACTGTGGAGGCTAAGGAGGCGTAAATCTTGAGGAACTTTGTGATATTGAGTGTAGTTTTTTCGCTAATCATTATTTATCCTGGTAGTGTAATTGCTGGAACTGATTCAACAGCAGAAGTTGTGATTAAATTTCCCACCAAAGAAGCTAATTTTAATATTAATCCTGTGCAGGGCCAAGAGATATTTATTCCACTGCAGATAAAAAATATTAAGCAGCCTGTTGTAGTAAAGTTAGATTTAAAAACCACTAAAAACTTACAAGAAATTATTAACTATCAAATACAGGATAATAAAAATCAGCAGCAGAGGAAATATTTAAAAAGGCGTGTTCGAAAGCGGGGCACTTCTTTTGTTATAGAAAAAAATTATAGCGGGTGGATTAAATTAGAGGTAGCTAGTTTGAAAAAATGGTGGCAGGTAGAAGCTGGTTCTTATAGAGTTAAATTAAAGCTGCAGATTACGGAATTAGAAAAGTAAAATAATCTAATAAAAATTTCTAAATTATGAAGGTTTTTATTGATAACATCTAGAAAATAATACTAATAGGAGCAAGTGATTAGAATCAAAATGGTATTAAATCATCTCAAATTACTAACAGGAGGTTGGTAAATGTGAAAGTGATTGATGTAGTAGAGTTGGATGAGAATGGTGCTGTTGTTAATGACCAAGCTGAAGTAATTAATTATTTTGCTGGGAATGACTTGCCAGAAGGAAATTATCCGACAGAAGATGGAGAACCAATTAATATTGCTGGAGAATGGCTATTAATCAGTGAGCCCTTAGAAGTAGAGAATGAATGTTTAGTTCATGTTAAAGGGATAAACAATGGTAATACACTAGTGAAATTACCTAACAAGTACGTAGCAGAAGATTACTTAGTAGATTATGATGCTGATGAAGAATGTCCATTAGGTGTAGATGTGTTAATTAGAGAAGATGGATTTAACGTAGAGGTGGTGCCGGGGTGTGATTATCGGTCCCAAGCTAATGTCAATAACACCCTTGATGGACATCAATATACAGGATATTTAGGATTTAAGTTAAATGATGATTATTTTATAACGTATAGAGATAATCAATTTCAAATGATTAGCTTATAAGTGATTTAACTCACAAAACCGGCGCAAGCCGGTTTTTTTATATCTTTTTTTAGTTTTATTAACTATTATTTTAAATTTTTCTTAGATTGTCAAGGAAAATCAATCACTATCAAGAATTAGTTAAGATAGCTAATAGCAATGACTTTAGCATAAAAATAGGTTATAAAGTAATAATTCAACCTATTAAGTATAAAATTAAAGAAATCAGGTGAGTATAATGGAAGAGATCACTTATAATTTAGAGCAGGGACACTATTATGAAGACATTAATCATTATTCAGAACAGCTCATTGCTAATCTAGAGCAGGAAAGCAGTAAGATTATTACTGAGTATATGAATTTCATCGAAGAAGAAGAAATTGAGGATTTAAGAAACAGAGAAGAGTATCTAGTCGAATTTTTGGCTTTAGGAGTTTTGGCTAATCAATATTTAAATGATGTATTAGAAACTTCTACAAGTTCTTATTTAGTAATGCAGAAATTATTTGATTTAAAGAACAAGTATAATAAGTTAGAAAAAGTAATGAAGTTACTGCAGGGGTGGCTAAGTACTTTACTTCTTTATTCTGAAGATAGAGAAAATTATAATTATGAATTTATTAATAAAGAGGATTTAAAAAGTTTAATTCAATGGTTAGCAGCAACGGGAGAATATGAAGAATTGATAAAACGCTTTAAAAAATGGCAGCAGTATTTTAATACTAAGTTTTCTGTTGAAGTTACTTATGATTTGAAAACGGCTCTAGAGTTGGCACTATGGTTTAAGGAACATAGTAAAAAAGCGTTAGGTAAATATACTAAAAATGTAGAAGAATTTTTAACTAAAAAACATCACCGCTATGTGTGGAGTGAGAATGTGATGTTTTGTGCTAAACCAGAAATTGAATATCATTTAAATATGGCTGGTATAGAAATCATTAACAAAGTCTTGTGGGAAGAATTTTTGGCTGCTGAAGAGAAGATTATTTTAGCACCTATCTGTATGAGAAATAGGTCAGCTCAAAATTGTCAAGCTCAAGAAAATGATTTGGGGTTACAATGTACTCACTGTGATCGTGATTGCAATATTAATTTAATTAGTAGTTTAGGGAGTCAAGGGGAGTTTAAAGTAGTTTTGGTTGACCAGCATTCTAATTTACAAAGTTATTTAGAAGCGTGGGAGAATCAAAAGCAGATAGGATTAATTGCTATCAGTTGTGTTTTGAATTTGTTATCTAGTAGTTATCAACTTAGAGAATTAAATATCCCTGCGCAATTTATAGCTCTTGATTACTGCGGCTGTAAACAGTATTGGTCTAAAGAAGGTGTAGTAACAGATATAAATTTAGATAAATTATTAGAGATTATTAAAGCAGATCCGGGTGATAAATTTATTCAGATGAGATTTTTTAGTGATAATTCAGATTCAAAATCACAATAGCTTTAGAAATTTTAAATAGCATAATTTAACTACAATAACAGATTGTAAGTAATTTGAATTTGATAGAGGACATTTTTAAGTTTTGTAAAAATAATATATAATAGAATCAATTTCTTTTAAATGTTATATTTTTCTATTAGAAAAAGGGGGTTTGGAAGTGGTAACTACAGAGATGCAGGTTAAAGCCCAAAAAATATTTGATTATTTAGAAGATATAGTTAAATTGGGTTATAAAGTTATTTATGATATCAAGAAGCATAATGACTTCTTATTAACTGCTGCTGATATTAAAGGTGTACAAGAGCTTAAATTAAAAAATAAATTCTATACCCCGCAGGGTGAATTATTAACTATTAAACGCTTAAACTCTTTAACTGCAGCAAAGACACCGCCGCAAACTAAAGAAAACAATCAATTATTTGACCGCCTATTTAATATAAAAAAACGACTACAATATGAAGAAAAAATAGAATTAGTATTAGGATATGGGTTATTATTATGGGAACAGGAGGAGCAAGAAATTCGCTATCCTCTTTTAACTAGGAATGCAGTAATTAAACATGTTCCTAAAGAAAATACAATTAGCATAGTAGCACCTGATGATGCTCGGTGGAAATTAGAGTTAGAACCATTGATTGATGTAGGTGTTACTCAATTAGCAGCTTTGCGCTCTAAATTTAATGAAGTGGATACTACCAGCAGTGGTAGAGCTAATCCTTATTTAGATGTACTCTATGAAGCTACGGGAATTACAGCAAATGGTACAGTTACATCTGTTGTTAATCCTTTAGAATTAGAGAGTGATGCTAATTTAAAAATTGTTGATGATTGGGTTTTATTTATTAGAGAAAGAAAACAAAATGAAGTACTGCAGGATATAGAGGAATTTAGAAAACAATTACAGACTAAGACTGCGAACTTACCAGATAGTATTAGAAAAATATTATCTGATCCTGAACAGGATAATTTCAAGTGGGATAGCAAAGATTTTCATGATGAATGGAGTAGTTATTTAGATGAAGAGATATTATTCCCTAAAGCAGTTAATGATGAACAGGTTAAGATTTTAGACTGTTTAGAAAAGTCTGATGGTGTAGTAGTACAGGGACCGCCGGGGACGGGGAAAAGTCATACTATAGCTAATTTAATTGCTCATTTTATGGCTCAGGGGGAGAAAGTATTAGTAACTAGCCAAAAGGATCAGGCTTTGAAGGTGTTAACTGAAATGATTCCTCAAGAATTACGGTCTTTAACAATGACTGTTTTTCAAAATGATGTTAACCGTAAGCAGCGGTTAGAAGAAGCTGTTACGGATATTTCTGATATTGTTTCTAATCAAAGTTATGCTAAGCTAAAATCAAATGTGGAGCAGTTAGCAGAACAGTTTGCTACTACTAAAGAAAGATTGGAAATAGTGGTAGGAGAACTACAGGATTTAGCTGAAGCAGAGCTAGAAGTAAAGACTGCAGGAATGAAATATTCTTTAGCGCCGGCTAAACTTGCTAAACAGGTTAAGCAGGAGGAAGAGAGATATAGTTATTTTCCTGACCAACCTGATTATGAAATTGATAACCAAGGGGATGTACTTTGTTTAGAAAAATCTCTGCCGTTAACAGAACAGGAGTTTCAAACTTTAAGGAAATTAAGGTCAGAATTAAGATCGGAATTAGATGAGTTAGTGCAGTATCAGTTTCCTTCTGTAACTCATTTAGCTGATTTGAATAGATATCGAGCTATGGCTCATGAGTTAAAAGCTGCTAAAGAGGTGCAGCAGAAGTTAAAGGCGGATTATCCGAATCTAGTCTTTAAAGAGCATGGTGCTAAATTAACTGAATTGTTAGAATTAATAAAAAAGACATTAAATACTTATAATCAAGTAAGCTATTCTAAAAGTTTGAATTTTATTAAAGAAAACCATGAGGTTAAAGAAGAATTGAAAATGGCAATTGAAGAATTAGGAGATGTAGTAACAGAAATCACTGATTTCCAGCAGCGAGTAGGCAGTACTACTAAAGTAGAATTAGATCCTCAAATTGAATTAAATGATTATTTAGAGTATGTAGAGCAGGCGATTAATAGAGTGGAGCAATCGAAAAGTGCTGTAGCCTGGTTTGATTTGTTCAGCAGTTCTAAAAAGAAAGCTCTACATAATGTATATATTAATGAGAAACCGGTTAAAGATGTGGGAGATTGGATTAAAGTTCGCAATTATATTAAACTACAGTTAACTATTAAAAAGTTTATTTCTCTATGGAAAGGTTTAGAAAATAGTTTTGTAGGACAATTGCCTGATTTTTCAACTAAAGTAACTGCTAAAATCAAGCATAATTATGACCAATTAAAGCAGGCTTATAATTATAAATACCAACTTCGACCGCAGTTGAAAGACGAATTAGAGCAAGTTATTATTGGAGAATTAGATATTGAACAGCGTGACTTTGCTGAACAATTGAAGGATTTGTATTATCTCTTTAAATTAAAAGAGGAAGAAAGTAATTTAAATAAAGCCCAAGAGTTATTTGATTCCATGAAAGAAAAATTAAAGGTTTATAAAGGTGACAATGCTCATCCGGCAGTAGAGCAGTTATTAGATTGTTTAGATATTCAACAGGCTGATGAATTAAATGATAAGATAGCACAGTGGGCGATTTATTATAAACAGTTACAGGAACTAGAAAAGTTAGCTCCTCAATATAAGAAATTTAAAGCTTTAGTTGACCGTATAGCCCAGCAGGCACCGCAGTGGGCAGAAAAGTGGTTAAATCCTGAATATGATCAGTCAGATTTAGGTGTGGATTCTTGGCAGGATGCTTGGGAACATGCCATTTTAAAGTCTTATCTAGATGATGTGATTAGCCGAGAAGAACAGGTTAAAGATTTAGAAATTAGGCAGGATGAGTTTCAAAAGCAGTTACTTAATTTAAAACGTAAGTTAGTATTAGCTAAAATAAAGTTAAAATTAAAAGAAAACACTTCGCAGGCTGATATTAATGCTTTAAAAAAGTGGAAACATGCTGTTAATCGCTTTGGTAAAGGAACAGGGAAGAATGCTGCTAAATGGAGTGCTGAAGCCCAGAAGTATATGAAAAAGGCTAAAAATGCTATTCCAGCTTGGATTATGCCTTTGTATCGAATTTCTGAAACTGTGGCTCGAGAGTTTAATTCTTTTGATGTATTGATTATTGATGAGGCTAGTCAATCCAATATTACTGCTCTGTTAGCTTTGGCCCGGGCCAAAAAAGTAATTGTAGTGGGGGATGAAAAGCAGATTAGCCCAAGTGTAGTAGGTATTTCTCGGGATAAAATTGAAATATTTATTGAACAGCACTTAGCAGGTTTAGCTAATAAGAATATCATGGATTTAAAAACGAGTTTATATGATATTGCGAAGGCGACTTTTGATGGACGTTATAATTTAATGTTAAAAGAGCATTTTCGTTCTTTACCTGAAATTGTTGAATTTAGCAATCAGAATTTTTATGAAGGCAAAATTTTACCTTTAAGAAATATCAGAGATTCTGAAAAATTGAAACCAACTTTAGAGCCTATTTATTTAAGTTCAGGAGAATTAGATAGCAAAGGTCAAATCAATCACCAAGAAGCAGAGGCAATTTGTGCTAAAGTACAAGAATTAATTAATAATCCATTATACCAGGATAAAAGTTTTGGTGTAGTTTCGCTAAAAGGTAAGCAGCAGGCTGAATATATTTCGAATAAAATTGATGAATATTTAACTCCTAAACAACAAGAAGAGCATAACTTTTTAGCAGGAGATGCTTATACTTTTCAAGGTGATGAACGAGATGTAATGTTGTTATCAATGGTAGTAGCTAGTAACCGTCGTTTTAGAGCATTAACTAGAACTAATGCAGAACAGCGCTTTAATGTAGCAGTTAGTAGAGCTAGGGATCAGGTTATTTTATTCCATTCTGTTAAGTTAGACCAAGAATTAGATAATCCTGATGATATGAGATATAAATTATTAGATTATATGAAAAACCATCAGCTATCTTCAACTGGAGAATTTGCTAAACAGTGTGAAACGGAATTAGCTCGAGATGTTTATAATTGGTTAGCAGCAGAAGGATATACTGTGACTGTAGGAGAAAAAGTAGGGAATCATGTAATTGATTTGGTAGTAGAAGGGGATAATAACCGTTTAGGTATTGAATGTGATGGTGATAAATGGCAGTCTCCGGAAAAATGGTGGGAAGATAGAAGAAAGCAGCGGCAGTTGACTAGAGTAGGTTGGGATATTTATAATTTGCAGGGTGTTAGTTTTTATCTTAAAGAAGATGAAATTAAAGAAAAAATAACTGCTAAATTAAAAGAATTAGATATAAAGTAGACTTAGTAGTAATAATTTATTAGCTCCGGCGCAGTAACGCAATTAAATAAATTAAATTATCTAGCACAAATACCTCCATAATATTGGGAGGTATTTGTGCTATTATAATAGTAATAATTGTTATCGATAGATAATGATTGAGGTATCAGATAAATTACGTAATTGTTTATTCATTTGTTTTGAAGTATTAAAAAGTGTTGATAAACAGAGATTAGTGTTATACAATGATAATGATTTTAGATTTAAAGAAAAAAATTATAAATCAAATTTATATTAAAGGTGGTGTTAAAGTGGCAGAGTTACCAAAAAATATTAAAGAGAAGATAAGACAAGCCCAACGTGATGAGATTACAGAGTACTATATTTATTCCCAACTTGCTGAGATAGTGGATAATCAAAAAAATAGTGAAATTTTGAGTGAAATTGCTGAAGATGAATTAAAACATTATAACTTTTGGGTTAAGAAAACGGGACAGCATGTCAAAGCCAATCGTTTTAAGGTTTTTATTTTTGTGTGGATTGCCCGAATTTTAGGAATTACTTTTGGTTTGAAATTATTAGAACAAGGCGAAGAAGAGGCTCAAACTACATATCAAGAAGTGACGGAATATATTCCTGAAGCACATCAGATTATTGATGATGAAGACGATCATGAAACAGAGTTATTAAACTTAATTGACGAAGACCGTCTGCAGTATATTGGTTCGATTGTTTTAGGGTTAAATGATGCATTAGTAGAGTTAACTGGTACTTTAGCAGGTTTAACTTTTGCTTTGCAGGATACAGTATTAATTGCTTTAGCTGGTACAATTACAGGAATTTCAGCTTCTTTTTCTATGGCAGCTTCGGAATACTTATCAGAAAAGTCAGAGGGAAATGGAGATACTGCTCTTACAGCTTCTTTGTATACAGGATTAGCTTATATTGTTACCGTAGTAGCGTTAATAGCTCCTTTTTTAATAGTGTCTAATTATTTATTAGCTTTAATTAGTACTTTGGTGATTGGGGTTTTAATTATTTTCTTCTTTAACTATTATATTTCTGTAGCGAAGGATTATTCCTTTAAGAAACGGTTTATAGAAATGGCTGTGTTAAGTTTAGGAGTAGCTTTTATAAGTTTTATAATTGGTTATTTGATTCGAGTTACTCTAGGAGTAGAAATTTAAAT
>JBNJFD010000070.1:0-6755 GCA_051746525.1 Bacillota bacterium
CTTTCAGCAGCCATTTTTCTCACAATATCAATAATCTTAATGTAATCTTCCGGCTCAAACCTTTCTTGTTCCTGTTCAAAATAGCCTAAATTATATAAAGTTGCCCATACTCGAGTATCGATTACACAATGCTGCTCTTGGTTTAAACTAGTTAAAATTGCTGAAGCCGTGGGCGTAGCAACTCCTTTCAAACTATTTAACAACGCAATTTTAGCAAAATCATCATCAATACCATAAGCAATCTCCGTTACTTTCTCCACCCGTTCAGCAGGATTTCTTTTAACATGATAAGAGCTGCGAGTAGAATTGAGATGAGCTAAATCATATAACTCCTCTTTAGTTAAATAGCCTTTATCATGATACTGTTCACCAATCTGCTGTAATTTTTCTGGATATAGTCCTGAAGTTTCAGGATATAATTCTAAATATTTAGCAAAGTCAATAGTCTTAATAATCATCCCTCCCTATTTTTTAGCCGTTAGTCATTAGTTTTGAGGCGTGAGCTTAAACAATAGAACAAAATTATTTTTTAATTATGTATACAAAGGGCTTGGCAGAGCCAAGCCCTTTTCTGTCTTTTTCTATTGTTTTTCTCATCACTGTTTTTTCTTGTTACTGTTTTTTCTCATTACTCTTTATTGCTTTTACTCTTTTCTCTTGCCTCTTTACTTGTTACTGCTCTTTCTCATCACTGTTCTTTGCTACTGCTTTACTCGTCACTCGTCACTGCTTTTTTCTTGTCACTCTTCACTCGTCACTGCTTTTTTCTTGTCACTGCTTTTTCTCGTTACTGTTTTCAAACTTAATATCTGTATAAAAATGTTTTAAAATTCTTTGATAATCTAACCCGTTGTCTGCCATACTTGCTACTGCTACTTGATCCATACCTACATTATGCCCCCAACCACCACCATAAAAGATGAAACTAACTAGTTCACCATTTTCATACTGTGGTTGAATCCAAAAGCGGTTACTGCGCAAGCCGCCAAACTTATAACGCAGCCCAGATTTAATCTTTCGTTCTTCTTCTGCTCCAGTTACTAATACTGCTTCTACACTACCACCTACACCACGGTTAGTAGGTATAATCTGTTGAATATCTTCAACTTCTAAACTAGATTCTAAATACTCTACTCCCACTTCACGCTGCCAACGATAATGACTTTTTTTAGTATATTGTTGGTCTTGAGAATAAGAGTCTGGAATTTCCTGCAGCCATCTTTTCAATTCTGCCGGCGCAAGAGGAAAAGCTGGATGCTCAATTTGAGTTGATACTCCTTTTAAATAAGGCACCTCAAAATTCCACACATCTTCACTATTTTCTGTATGCCCGCCAGAATTAGCACTATAAACTGCATTAATTGGCTTACTATTATAAGTCATTATTTCACCAGCAGTTTCTTGTACTGCTTGATTAGTACGAGGATGTTCCCAATCAATTCCTCGATAAGCTGCACAATGAACTGTAGAACAAAGATCATAACTTTTATTACTGTGTTTGTCTAAATTAGCTAAAGTGTAACTTCTTGCTGCTACACTTTGTACTTTTAAAGCTTCCAGCGGCCAAGAAGCACTCATTTCAGATGGTACTACTGACATAAGATATGCTTCTAGGGGAACAATATTAATTGCATTAAACCCTTGACCTTGTGCTCTAATTTCTAATGCCCCACGGTACTGCATATCTCGTCTACCACCCCAATAATATCCCGCACCATATTCAACTTGATGCATTAATAAAGGAGCATACTCCGTGGCTTTAATTGTAACTGCTTTAGAAAAGTCAATCTTTTTATCCCCTATTTTTAATTGCGCTGCTCCATCATTCATCCTAGCTACTGCTAATTCTCCTTTACTACCTTGAGCAACTACCTTATCTTCTACTAGTACTTTAAAATCACTACCTACCCTAAAAAAGATTCTTTCCTGTTGAGTCATAATTCCAATCCTTAATTCTTGGCCCTGATTTTGAAGTGGTGTTATATCTTTAAATTCTACTTCATCAGGGATATCCTCTCTAGTAACGGGCTCAGTAGTATCAGCTTCAAAGTACTGCGGATAATCCGGTTTTAATTCTGCAATCTTTTGTTTAACTACTTCATCAGTAGCAGATTCACGTTTAGCCTGTTGTAAATATTTTGCCGCTTGTTCTAATTGTTCCGTCTCTAAATAAGCAAGGCTTATTTCTTTATTAACACCTTTCAAACTTCCATCTAGATTCAACGCTTTTTCATAATATTTAATTGCTTGTTGATAATTGTGTTGGGAAAACTCAATTTCACCCAACTTTTTATATCCTAAACTCCATTCTTTAGCATCTAAAGACTGTTTCAAATAATCTTTTGCTAACTGATAATTATCTGCTCTTGTTTCAATTAAAGCTAAATAATAATATGCTTCTTGGAACAAATAATCTTTATCTAAATCATCCTGCTTTGTTATCTTTTCAAATTCTTCTTTAGCTTTACTTAGCTGATTAGTATTATAATAAGCTACAGCTAATGAAAATCTATATTCTGACTTATCTGTTTGTTCTAATAACTTTTGATAATGTTCAATTGCTAATTGATAGTTACCTTGTTCTTGGTACAGAGCTGCTAAATTATCTCTAGCAGCAATTGAATCAGAATTAGCAATTATTTTTTGATATTTTTCTATACTACTTTTATAATCACCTTGATAATATTCCTGTTTAGCTTCTGTCAATAATTGATTGAGCTTCTCTTCTTTAATTGGCGGCTGCGGGTCATAGTTAAGTAACAGTCCAATGGCAGCTGAACTGAAAAAAACTACTGATAAAAAGACAACGGCAGTAACTTGTTTATGCTTCGTTATAATTTCCTTCCACATAACTACCACAACCTTATTATTTAGTTTACTTCGTCTTCATTATACAACAGAAGTTTAGCTAATACAATAGCTAAAAAATGTAAATTAACTGTTAGTACCTTCCCAAACAACAACAAAACCTAATTTTAGATGTAAGACATCTAAAATTAGGTTGTTATGACAACTCAATGCTTTAAATTTTAAAGCAATTCTGTATTCTCTTTTAAAAACCCGCGCAAATACTCACGGAATTCATCTTTAATATCATCACGGTCAAAAGCAAATTCTACTGTTGCTTCTAAAAAGCCTAATTTATTGCCAATATCATATCTTTTCCCATCAAAAACTTGGGCATAAACATCCTTCTGCTTAACTAGTTCTAATAGAGCATCTGTTAACTGAATCTCATTTCCTTTTCCCGGCGGAGTATTCTCTAAAATTGAGAAGATTTCCGGTCTAATAATATACCGCCCTAAAATTGCTATATTAGAAGGAGCTTTTTCTAAAGTCGGCTTTTCAATTAAGTTATCTACATGATACAAGCCATTTTTACTTTTAGAATAATCTACAATGCCATACTTATGAACTTCTTCATCTCCTACCTTCTGCACCCCAATAATAGTTTCATCTTTCTCTTCATAGGCTTCCATAAGTTGTTTAGTTACCGGCTTATCGGCATTAACAATATCATCACCTAATAATACTGCAAAAGGTTCATCCCCAATAAAAGATTTAGCCTGTAAAATAGCATGTCCTAAACCCTGCGGTTCTTTTTGTCTAACATAGTGTACATTAATTAAATCAGAAATATCTTTAACCATATCTAACATTTCATCTTTTCCTTTTTCCTCTAAAGCCATTTCTAACTCTAAGTTTTTATCAAAATGATTCTCTATAGAACGTTTATGACGTCCCGTAATAATAATCAAATCTTCAATTCCTGATTCTACAGCTTCTTCTACAATATACTGAATTGTCGGTTTGTCAACTATTGGTAGCATCTCTTTCGGTTGTGCTTTAGTAGCAGGTAAAAATCTTGTTCCTAAACCTGCTGCTGGAATCACAGCTTTTTTTACTTTCATTTCATAAATCCTCCCTAGTATTTTATTAATTGTAACTTCAATTAATACTCTAAACTTATGCTAGTCACATTTATTATTCTAAAAAACATCTATATTATAATCATTTTCCTCATTATTTACTTCAATAGTACAAAGTTAATACCTTTGTTCAAACTTAAATTCCTCTGGTTTTTCTGAACACAAATTAAAATAATATAATAAATAGTCCACTATTCTTCTACTAGCTAATCCATCACCATAAGGGTTTTTCTTGTGAGCTAGTTCTTGATATAATCTTGGAGAATTTAAAAGTTCTTCAACTTTAGCTGTAATTATACTAGTCTCAGTTCCTACTAACTTAATTGTTCCCTGCTCTAATCCTGCTTTCCTTTCCGTGTTATCCCGCAAAACTAATACAGGTTTATCTAAAGCAGGTGCTTCTTCTTGTAAACCGCCAGAATCAGTTAATATCAAATAAGAAAGAGCTAATAAATTAACAAAATCTTGATAACCCAGTGGTTCTAATAAATAAATCCGCTTAGATTCTGACAAGTTAGAAGCAACTATTTTTCTGATTTTAGGATTAGGATGTATAGGTATTATAACTATTAAATCTGGATACTTTTCAATGATTTCTTTAATAGCTAAGCAAATGTTTACTAAAGGTTGACCTATGTTTTCTCTTCGATGAACAGTAACTACAATAATTCTATACTTAGCTACAGGTAATTGAGCTACAACTTTATTTTTAAATTGATACTTCTTATTTACAGTCTGCAGCAAAGTATCAATTACAGTATTGCCTGTAATAAAAACACTTGGCCCTGCTATATTTTCCTTTATTAAATTATTATAATTTAGCTTTGTAGGAGCAAAATGTAAATCAGCTAAACTCCCTGTTAATTTTCTATTCACTTCTTCAGGATAAGGAGCATATTTATCCCCACTTCTCAACCCAGCTTCAATATGAGCAACTGGACACTGCTGATAAAAAGCTGCTAAAGCTGTACTGAAAGTAGTAGTCGTATCACCATGTACTATAATCAAATCAGGCTGTTCTTGAGCAATGACTTTTTCTAATTTAGCTAATATCTTAACTGTAACTTCAGTTAAAGTTTGTTCCGCAGACATTATATTCAAATCATAAGCAGCGGCTATAGCAAAAATATCTAACACCTGGTCTAATAGCTCCCGATGTTGAGCAGTGACAACTACAACAGATTGTATAGCCTGTTCTTGTTCTAATTTAGCAATTACTGCTGCCATTTTAATTGCTTCCGGTCGGGTTCCTATAACAGACATTACTTTTATTTTTCTCATTTAGACTCCACACCCTTATTGATAAATTATTTATAGTGTGTGGAGATTAACTCAAAAAAATACCAGACTACATCTTAAATTAATAGCCTGGCATTTATAATTATTGACTTACTGCCGCAACCTCTTTAGTAGCAGCTAAATCATAAGCAGAAACAGATGGTCTTCCTACACTATGATAAATAAACCCTGCCTCTTCCATTTCTTCTAACTCATAACAGTTACGCCCATCAATAAAAATTGGTTTCTTTAATAAGTCCTGCACCCGCTCTAAATCTAAATTCTGAAATTCATCCCATTCAGTTACTAATAATAAAGCTTCAGCATCTTCCATTGTTTCATAAGCACCACTACAATATTCAATTTTATCACCAAATATTTCTTCCGCCTCATCCATAGCAATTGGATCATAAGCTGAAACTTCAGCCCCTGCAGCTAATAACTGTTTAATCACTGTCCGCGAAGAAGCTTCCCGCATGTCATCAGTATTGGGCTTAAAAGAAAGACCTAATACTGCAATTTTTTTATTAATTAAATTAGGGAATAAGTTCTTTAATTTATTAACCATAGTTTCTTTCTGTCGTTCATTAACTTCAACTACAGCTTGAACAACTTTAAAGTCATAGCCTTGTTCTTTAGCAGTCTTAACAATTGCTTTGGTGTCTTTTGGAAAACAAGCTCCACCAAAACCAGCACCGGCGCGCAAGAATTTATCACTAATCCGATGGTCAGTCCCAATTCCTGTAGCAACTTCTTCTACATTACCGCCTGTTCTTTCACAAATATTAGCAATCTCGTTAATAAAACTAATCTTAGTTGCTAAAAATGCATTAGCAGCATATTTAATAATTTCTGCGCTATAACGGTCTGTATGCAGAATTGGTGCATTAAAGTCTTGATGCAGCTCATCTAAAATTTCAGCTGCTTTTTGACTATCCGTCCCAATTACCACTCGATCAGGATTCATTGTATCACTAACAGCCGACCCTTCTCGTAAAAATTCAGGAGAAGAAACTACATCAAAATCACAATCGTTTTTCTGATGCTCCTTAATAAATTCTTCTACCCAATCTCCAGTCCCTACTGGAACTGTACTTTTATCAATAACAATTTTATACTCCGTCATATTTTCAGCAATACTTTTAGCAACAGCTTTAACTGCTGACAAATCTGCTCCGCCATCTTCTTTTGATGGGGTTCCTACTGCAATAAAAATAATATCACTATTTTTAACCCCTTGTGCCAAAGAAGTAGTAAACTCTAAATTGCCGCTCTCATAATTCCGTTCTACAATTTCTTCTAATCCCGGCTCATAAATGGGCATTACTCCATTTCTTAATCCTTCAATTTTTTCCTGATCAATGTCAACACAAATTACATCATTCCCCAATTCAGCAAAACAAGCCCCCGATACTAAACCAACATATCCTGTTCCTACCACTGTTAACTTCATTTATTGTTTCCTCCCTATGCCTAAACAGATTATTAAATTTGATTGATATTTATATTATAACAGAATTATTACCCTTTGTGAAATAAAAATCAAAG
>JBNJFD010000070.1:6855-9968 GCA_051746525.1 Bacillota bacterium
AATTATAAATTATGAATTAGTTTATACGGTACATCCACAGTCCCTAGTAAATATTTATCCTCATTGGCAGGTCCATGACAATCAGAACCTCCAGTAACAAACAAATTATTTTCTTGAGCTAAATCAATATAATATCTCGTCTCTTGTTCACTATGCTTAGAATAATAAGCTTCTAGCCCCTGCAGCCCTTCTATTTGAATTAGTTGTTTAACTAATTCAAGGTCATCTATTTCACCAGGATGAGCTAATACAGCTTTCCCGCCTGCCTGTTTAATCAAATTAACAGCCTCTCTAGGCTTTAATTTGTATTTAGGCACATAAGCAGGACCTCCATCTTCTAAATAATCATCAAAAGCCTGCTGCATATTTTCAACATAACCTTCTTCCACCATCAAGCGGGCAATATGAGGGCGCCCAATACCAGTTGCTCCTGCTAATTCCTGTAACTTAGAAAAGTTCAACTCTACTCCTAAGTCAGCTAACTTATCTATAATCTCTTTAGCTCTAATCTGGCGGGCATTTTGCAATCTCTCCGTCATCTCTAATAAATCTTGATTCTTATAATCTATATTATAGCCTAAAATATCAATCCGCTGACCGGCTTGATAAGTTGTTAATTCAATAGCTGGGATTACTTTTATCTGTTTATCAGCAGCTACTGATAAAGCTGCTTCAATTCCAGCAACAGTATCATGGTCTGTAATTGCAATAGCAGCTAAACCTTTTTCTTCTGCCGCAGCAACTAATTCTGCTGGAGTGAATGAACCATCAGATGCTGTGGTGTGTAAGTGCAAATCAATTTTTTTAGTCATGGATATTCCTCCGAATTAACTATTAGTTTTAGATAATTCACCATCAAAGAAAACTTCATAAGGTATATCTACCTTGTCTAAAAATTGCTCAAAATCATAATCTAGCACTTCATTTGACAAAAATTGATCTGAAGTATAATTGATTACTAAATGATCAATTTTATTTTTATTTAATCTTTCTTTCAAATTTTCTAAAGAAAATTCAGTTAATCTTTTTACTTTCAGCTTATGCTCATTCTCCTCAGATCGTTCAGCAATTTCTTCTAAACATTTATCCGCTCGGTCTTGATACTCGTTAACTACTGCTTGTTCTACATCTTCTTTTACTTTATCACCTAAAAATCCAACATCAGTAATTAAATGAGATAAAGAAGAAACTTCTTCCCCCACTACCGTGACTACTTCTAGTCTATCTTCAGCAGCTAACAACTCAAAACTATGGTCAATTACTTTATCTATTTCGGCAAAGCTAAATAATAGTACCATTACTCTTTTCATTTTTTATATCAACTCCCTGCTTGATTCAATTGATAATTGACAATTGAGATTTGAGAATTAAAAAGCATTAACAATAAACTTAATATATTAACTACCACCATCTTTTTAGGAAATAATATCTAATCCTAATAATGGCCAATAGAAATTAGAAGTAATTAAATAAGCCAGCCAAGAAATCATCATTAATAACAAACCTAATCCAATCACATCTTTTACTCGATAAAAACCAGAAGAAAAAGCAATTGCATTTGGTGGTGAGCCCATAGGTAAAGTAAAGGCTAAACCTCCGGGCAAAGCTACAGATAAAGTAATAACAATTGGATTAATCCCATAAATATCCCCTATACTAAAGGCTAAAGGTAACACTATTGCTACTGCAGCTACATTACTAACACCTTCTGTGACCAGCATGGTGAAAATTGCTAAAAATCCTAAAAATACTCGGGGAGACAAATCTAAGTTAGCAAATACTGTTTGAGACAGCCATTCTGTAGCACCAGTTTTAACTAAAGAAGTGGCTACTACAATAGCTCCCCCATACATCAAGATAACACCCCAGTTAATATAATCCTCAATATCCTTCCATTCTACTACTTTAATAACAAAACTAGCTACCGCCCCTAATATAGAGATAATAGCTATATCAACCCATCTCGATAAAAACAGCCAACTACAGACTACTAATACTACTACTACTGCTAAACGCTGCTCAATATTAGACATTGCACCTTTAGCTTCCATTTTTTCTTCTAACTTTTGATGGGCAGCAGAAATACTATCAATATCAATCTCAAACTTATACTCAATCATCAAATAAACTACTAATAAAATCAGTGTTGGAATTGGCCACGAATATTTAATCCATTCAAAAAAGCCGATTGTTAATTGCGGATAATTTTTTTCCAGCAAACCTACTGCTAAGGGGTTTCTTGCCCCACCCAAAAAAGTAGTGATTCCACCTGCTATAGCTCCCCACGCCATGACTAAAAATAAAAGTTTTCCATAATTACTTTGGAGTGGTTTTAATTCTAAAGCCGTTGTAATCTCAATAATAATTGGAAATAACAACGCCGCTACAGCATGTTCAGGCATAATACAAGATAGGAAAGCTGAAGTAAATAAAATACTAATCAGCAGTCGCTTTGGCCCCTGACCAAAATGATTTAACAATAAAAATGAAACTCTAGAACCTAAACCTGTTTGATAAATACCAGCAGCTAAAATCAAAGCTCCTAAAATAAAGAAAATAGCTTTATTACCAAACAAAGCAAAAGTTTCTTCTAAACCTAATACTCCCAATAAAGGAATTAAAGCAATTCCTAATAAACTAGTAATTGATAAAGGTATAATACTACTAATCCACAGGGTTAAACACAAAATAAAAACTGCAAAAGAATTTTGGCCTGCTCTAGTTAAACCCTCTGGTGTAGGGATTACTAATAAAGTTAAGAATAAAACAATTCCTAAAACAATTATTGTTCTTTTAAAATTTTCAAACATATAATCCCACAACCTTTACTTCAATTTATCGGTTAATAATAAAGCATCTTCTTAAGATTAAATATCTGCTATTTACAATTAATATTCTATCTTAAATGACAGTTAGTGTCAATCAACTCTTAGCAAATTCCATAATTAAACAATAAAACAATTGAACAATAAAACAGTAGACTTGCCAGTGGCAAGTCTCTACAGGGTACAGGTGGGCAAGTCTCTACAGGGTACAGGGGGCATGGCAAGTCTCTACATAGGTGATTTGTGATTTTGATATGATGTTTAATCATTTATGATGAATCAATTGAT
>JBNJFD010000071.1:0-9784 GCA_051746525.1 Bacillota bacterium
AGCAGGAGGCAGATTGAATGAAAAAAATTTTGTTTTTAAATAGTTGTGTTGAATGGGGCGGTGGTGAGAAGTGGACTTTTGAAACTGCCTTAGAATTAGACAAGCGTGGATTTGATGTGATTGTAGGTAGTTTGAAAGAAAGTGAGTTATACCAGCAGGCGGAAGAACACGGTTTGCAGACTAAAGTAGTTCCTGTCCGTGGTAGCTTATCAGCGTTGAACCCGTTTAAAATGTGGTCTTTTGTGCAGTATTTAAAAGAAGCAGAGATTGATACAATGTTTTTAAATCTATCTCAAGATTTAAAGTTTGGAGCTTGGGCTGGTCATATAGCCGGGTTGGAACAAATAATTTACCGCCGCGGGAGTGCAATTCCAATTAAAGATCGTTTTTATACTAAGTTTTTATTAGAAGACTGCGTCACAGATATTATTGCTAATTCGCAAGCGACTAAAGAGACTGTGTTAACGAATACCAAAGAGTGGTTAAGTGAAGAAAAGATAGAAATCATTTATAATGGATTGAAGATAGATGAAATTGAAGAGGCAGAAATAAAAACAGATATTCGAGAAGAATTTGATATAGCTGCTGCTGAAACTTTGATTGCTAATGTAGGACGGTTAAGTAGACAAAAAGGTCACTGCTATTTAGTAGAAACTGTGAAGTTATTGAGCCAAGAGTATGATGATTTTAAAGTGTTAGTAGTTGGCAAGGGGGAATTAGAATCCGAGATTAAAGAACAAGTCAAAAAGTCAGGAGTAGAGGATTATATTATATTTACTGGTTTTCGGACTGATGTATACAGTATTATGAAACAGATTGATTTTTTATTACATACAGCGTTGTGGGAAGGATTTGGCTTTGTCGTAGCAGAAGCTATGGCTGCTGGAACCCCAGTTGTAAGTACCGATGTTAGCAATATTTCTGAAATTATGATTGAAGGTGAGACTGGTTATCTAGCAGAAAGTGAGCACCCATCTGATATAGCGCAGAAAACATTGCGGATGATTGCAGCTGAGAATAAAGAAGAGATGGGACAACGGGGGCGAGAAGTAGTCAAGAATAATTTTGCTTTTCAAGATCAAGTAGATCGGTTAATTGATCTTTATCTATGAGGCTAAGGAAGGTAGTAAGTCGAATACATCATTTAGATAGAATTAGTAGTAGGAGTGTGATTATAGGTGAGTCAATTAAAGCGGCAAGTAGAAGACAAAATTGAAAAATATAAAAATAAGGAACAAGGGAAATTAATGTGGGTGCTAGAAAGTTATGATAATGTTGCATTCAAAAATCATTTGTCCCAGCTTGATAGTCAACCTCCGCGGGGGGAGATAGTTGATGATGGTAGAAATGATTTGATTAAGTGGTCTACTGCGGGAGAAGATGTAATGGTCAAAAAGTTTAATTTAACGCGGACTTATGATAAAATTCGTTTTTGTATGCTAGATTCAAAAGCAGTGCGGTCATTAAGAATAGCTTTGGCCCTAGAAGAAATAGGAGTGAAGACGCCAAAGCCAATAGCAGTAGTAGAAAAGCGAGGCAGCTTTAATCAATTACTATACAGTTACTACCTCACGGAATATGTAGATTATGATTATAACTTATTAAATATTGTAGCAGATGATAATCACCCTCGGCGAGATCAAGTTAAAGAAATACTGCCGGGGATCGCCCAAGATGTGCGGAAAATGCATGAGAGAGGGATTATTCACAATGATCTGCATGCCGGGAATATTTTGATTAAAGATATAGATGCCAACCCGGAATTTTATTATATTGATTTAAATCGGGGTAGAATAAAGAATAAGTTATCAACGAAGCAGCGAATTAAAGATTTAGCCAGATTTGATTTCACTAAGGAAGAACAAGAGATATTTATGAAATATTATACTTCTGATAGAGAACAAGAACTGCTAGATAAGATGAGGCAACAGAGAGAAAAAAGGAGAAAGTTTTTAAATTGGAAGCGTTCAATCAGAAGCAAACTCAAGTTTTGGCAGTAATAATTGTAATCTTATAAGGAGAGGATAATCAGAATGTTTATAGAAAATACAGCTGATTCCAAAGTAATAACTGGTCTTGATAAGGGGATAATGTTTGGGATATTTTTATTCGCATTAGCTTCTCTAACTTCCAAAGGAGCTTCTAGTGTAGGGGTAGGTTTAACCTGTCTGTTGTGGCTGATTAAAATAATTATTACAAAAGATTATGAGTTTACTACCACTGAATTGGATAAACCGATCTTGATTTTTATTGGTGGATTATTGATATCAGGGATTGATGTATTAAGTATTCAATTTTTTGATAGCATTGAAAAAATAATCTTGGCTATTTTATTTTATTATGCAGTAACTAATACGATTAGTGATTTAAAAAATGTTAAGAGGACAGCTTATATTACTATATTTTCTATGTTAGTAGCTTTAGGCTATGGGAGTTATCAAATTTTGTATACTAATCTAAGACGGATTAAAGGATTTTCTTTTTCGCTTGCTTATGGTGGTATGTTAGCAATGTTGATGATGTATATAATAGTCTATCTGATTTTTGGTAAAAATAAATGGTATATTAAATTTTTATTATTAACTGTAGGAGTAATTCAATTTATTAATTTATTATATACTAAATCTCGCGGGGCTTGGCTTGCTTTTTTAGGAGGAGGTTTTAGTTTATTTTGGGTTAGAGATAAAAAATGGTTAATTGGTTTTGGAATAATCTTAATTCTAGTAACTATGCTAATACCCCAACCATTTATTGAAAGATTTAAAAGTAGTTTTGATCTAGAAAATGATCGTTCTAATATTGCTCGACTAAAACAGTGGCATGCATCTCTGTTAATGTATAAAGATAATTTTATTAATGGAGTAGGAATGGGGTATTTCAAGGAAGAATTTAGAAATAATTATAATTATCTAAAACCAGATAATAGGGCACATTCTCATAATAATTTCTTTCATTTTTTAGCGACAACAGGAACAATTGGTTTTTTAGCGTTCTGTTGGCTATTGTGGTCACTATGCAAATATTTATATGAGAATCATAAGAAGATTTCTGGACAGTGGGGGTTATTTATTATTTCTTCTTTAGCAGCGTTGGTTGTTTTTAATATTCAAGGATTGACTGAATTTAATTTTGGTGATACAGAAACAATTCGGTTTTTTTGGTTTGTGGTAGCCTTAAATGTAGTAGTAATTGATATACTTGGAGTAAAAAATAGAAAAGTTAATGAACAAGTGGAAGAATAAAACATCGAAAAAACAGAAAGAAAAAGCATTTGCTATGTTAGATAAGTTTTTTCGTAGCTAAACTTAGTATGAATAATTAGTGAGGTGGGATTGAATATGAAAAAGAAAATAGCTTTTTTTATACCTAATTTAGGGGGAGGAGGAGCAGAAAGAGTAGTATCGAATTTAACTTTGAATTTAGATAGCCAAAAGTATGATAAATATCTAATAGTTTATGATGATAATAAGATTGTTTACCCTTATGATGCTAAATTAATTAGTTTAGCAAGTGAAAGAAGAAGTAATTTTATAGCTAACTTTTTTAGTCATTTTGAAAGGATAAAAAAATTAAAAGAAGTAAAGAAAAAATATAAATTTGATGTAGTCTTTAGTTTTTTACCGCAGCCTAACACCCAAAACATTTTAACTAAGGGTGATGAAAAAGTTATAGTTTCTGTCAGGAATTTTATTTCCAAACGTTATCATTTTTTTAATAAACTAAAAGCTAAATGGCTGTATAAAAAAGCTGATGTAGTAGTTTCAGTTTCTAAAGAATTAAAACAGGAGCTAATTAGTGGTTTTAATGTATCGCAAGAGAATATTAAAGTGATTTATAATCCCTATGATTTAGAAAAAATAAGAGACAAAGCTCAAGAAGAAATTGGGGAAGAGTATCAAGAAATTTTTAATAAGAAAGTTATTATTACTATGGGTTCTTTACATCGTCAAAAAGGTCAGTGGCATTTATTAAGATCTTTTTCAAAATTGTTAGAAAAAAATTATGATTTAAATTTAGTGTTATTGGGGCAGGGAGAATTGGAAGAGGAATTAAAAAAATTAGCTAAAAAATTAAATATGGCTGATAATGTATATTTTTTAGGTTTTCAAAATAATCCTTTTAAATTTTTAAAAAGGTCTTATTTATATGTATTTCCCTCATTATATGAAGGTTTTCCTAATGCTTTAGCTGAAGCAATGGCTTGTGAATTGCCAGTAATATCTACTGACTGTCAATCTGGGCCGCGGGAAATATTAGCTCCTAATATTAGTTTAGATAAAGGAGTTAATTATGAAAAACCTAGTAAACATGGAATTTTAGTAGAGGACTTTGGAGTTAGTGATGATTTAGAAGTTGATATCAAACGAAAAGAATTATCTAAGAAGGAAAAATCGCTTGCTGAAAAGATAGAAAATATTTTAACTGATCAAAACAAACATAATCATTTTAGTAAACAATCTAAAAAAAGAGTGAAAGATTTTAGTATGAAGAAAATTATTAAAGATTGGGAAAATTTGATTTGAGGAGGGGTAAAATGGGAAAAAATATTGCTTTTATTAATAGTGGAGTAGTTTGGGGAGGAGTAGAAGGCTGGCATTATAAAACAGCTTCTGCCCTTGCTGAAAGAGGATATAATATATTTATTAGAGCGACTCAAGGAACGCCGTTTTATCAAAAATGTCAAGAAGCTGGATTTAATGTAGAGCATATAGCTTCTATTGGAGGAGTTACATTTATTAATCCCTATCGTATATGGAAGTTGGCTAAGTATTTTAAAAATAATCAAATAGATGCAGTTTTTTTCTGTCAATCTTCTCATTTCAAATTTGTTTCTATAGCTGCTAAATTAGCTAGAGTAGAAAAGATAATATATAGACGTGCCTTAGCTAAGCCAATTAATAACCGCTTTTATAATCGGGTTTTATTAAAAAATTGTGTAACAGATTTTATTGCTATTTCTAAAGTTACTAGGTATGAAAGCATTAAAGAACTACCGGATAATATTTTACCCGAAGAAAAAATTAAATTAATTTATAATGGAGTTAAAGTGGATGAATTTAGGAATTCAACTATACAAAATGATTTGAGGGAAGAATATAATATCGGATCAGATCAACTATTAATTGCTAATATAGGAAGATTATGCAGGCAGAAAGGACAAACTTATTTATTAGAAGCTGTGGATAAAGTAGTAGAGAGATTTGATAAAATTAAGCTATTGATAATAGGAACTGGGTCGGCAGAAAAGAAGTTAAAGCAGCAAGTGAAAGAACTAGGGTTAGAGGATAAAGTTATTTTTACTGGGTTTAGAGATGATATTCCTTCTGTTTTAAAGCAAATAGATTTTATGGTTCATACAGCTCTTTACGAAGGATGTCCTTGGATAATTTTAGAAGCAATGATGACAGGTACTCCAATAGTAGCAACTGCTTCCCCGAGTTTGCCTGAATTTATAACCGATGGAGAAAATGGATATTTAGCTGCTAATAAAGATGTAAGAGATATTGCTGATAACATAATTAAAATGATTAATACAGATAATAGAAATAAATTAGGAGAAAAAAGTGCTGAGATTGCTAAAGAAAATTTTTCTTTTGAAAGATTGATTGATGATATAGAAGAAAAAATATTGTTAAGCTAATAGGGGGGGCAAGGATAATTATGAAACATTTAGTTACAGGAGCAGCAGGCTTTATTGGCTCTAATTTGGTAAAACAGTTATTAAATAAAGGAAAAAAGGTAATAGGAGTAGATTGCTTTACTGATTATTATCCTCGAAATTTAAAAGAACGAAATATAGCTGATATAAGAGATTCAGAAAAATTTGAGTTTATAGAAGCTGATTTATTAAAATTAGATTTAGTAGAATTACTTACTAAAGTAGATTATGTTTATCATCAAGCAGCTCAAGCAGGAGTTAGAGCAAGTTGGGGAGAGAGTTTTGATATTTATACTAATAATAATATTAGATTAACTCAGCAGTTATTAGAAGCAGCTAAACAAGTTCAATTAAAGAAGTTTGTTTATGCTTCTTCTTCTTCGGTTTATGGGGATGTTGATAGTTTGCCGATGCAGGAAAATGACCGCTTACAGCCAGTTTCTCCTTATGGAGTATCTAAGTTAGCGGCAGAAAATTTATGTTATTTATATTGGAAGAATTTTGGGGTTCCCACAATTGCACTGCGTTATTTTACTGTCTTTGGCGAAGGGCAGCGGCCTGATATGGCATTTCATATTTTTATTAAAGAGATTTTAACTGATGGGCAAATTACTGTTTTTGGTGATGGTCAGCAGTCTCGTAATTTCACTTATGTAGGAGATGTTGTTCAGGCTAATATTTTAGCTGCTGAAAGCAAATTCGAAGGAGAAATATTTAATGTTGGAGGAGCAGGTGAAAGAATAACCCTAGAGAAGACAATAGAAATGATGGAAGAAATAGTAGGTGAAGAAGTAGACAAAGAATATCAGACAGTAGCTAAGGGGGATGTTAAACACACAGAAGCAGATGAAAGCAAAATAAAAAAGAAGTTAGGTTACAAACCACAAATAAAATTATATGAAGGTTTGAGAAGAGAAGTTGAGTGGTTAAAAGAAGTATATTAGTCTTGAATTTCTAAGAAACTATTAAAGAGATTATAATTATTAAACCGGAGGGATAAAATGGCACTAACTGGAATAAAGAAATTATTTAAACCAATTATAAATTATTTAGGGGAAAAGAAATTTGACATTAAATTTAATGATAAACCAATTATTATTGGTGCTTGTGGGCGTTCAGGAACAACTTTATTATTGTCAATATTAGGAGCTCATTCTAACATTTATACTTTCCCTTATGAGACTGCTGCATTTATTGATTGGTACAAAGATGGAGATGATTATTTGCCGCGCATAGATAGATTGTATAGATATGCTTTGACTCATTCAATTTCCAATGATTGTAACCGTTGGTGTGAGAAAAGTCCAAGCAATGTACTTAAATTTGGTAAGATATTAAATTATTTTGGAGAAGAAGTAAGATTGATTCATATAATAAGAGACGGTAGAGATGTAATGTTATCCAAACATCCTACTGCTCCAGATGAATATTGGGTTTCTCCGGAAAGATGGGTCAATGATGTAAAAGCAGGTTTAGAATTTAAAGACCACCCTCAAGTTTTGACTATCAAATATGAAGATTTAATTTTATCTTATCAAAAAACTATTAACCAGATTTGTGATTTCATCGGTGAAGAAGCAACGTCAGAGTTAAATAATTGGTTTAAAAATACTAATATTAAAGATAGTAATGCTTGGTTTGAGAAAGCGCAGCAAATTCATTCTAAATCAATAGAAAAGTGGAAAAAAGAAGAAAATAAAGAACGGGTTGAAGAAGTAATGCAACATGAGGAAGTAGTAGATTTATTGGAGGAATTAGATTACTTATAGGGGTTAAGAAGAAATGAATGCAATATGGAGTAGAGTAGATAGAGCAAATTATTAATTGTGCTAACTTTAATTGTTAGTTTAGTAGGATGTAGTGATGATAAAAATGGCCCGAAAAAGTTTAATGTTTCAGGTACTGTTGTTAGTAATGATGGGCAGACATTACCAGGAATTACAGTTACAGTGGAAGGTGGAGATACTAAAATAGCTATTATACTTATGAGCTAGTACGGTACTTTAGAAGAGCTTGATAAAAGTATACAGATGAAAATAATATTAATGCTTTTGGGTATTACGATTGAATAGTTAATGATTAACAGCCCGGCAGAGATTATTCTCTGCTGGAATTTTTTATTTTTTGTGCTATAATTATTGTTGCGTGAGAATTGACAATTTGCGACTTATAAGATAAAATTATTTTGTAAGTTATCATAATATTACATATTATTAAATTGAAGTGGGGGAAAATAATGGAGAATAGAAGGCAAGAAGAATTTGTTGAGATTGATTTGCGCGAATACATTATGGTATTAGTAGAAAATTGGAAATTAATAATATCTATTTTTTTAGTAACAGTTGCATTAGCGGGAATATATGCATTTACAATTGCTGAGCCTGTTTATCAATCAACTGCTAAAATCAAATTAGGTACTAATAGTGGCAGTTATTCTGAGTCTGACTTTGCTGTGGAAATGTTAAGCAGCATATCATATTGGGAACAAATTAATAATAAAGCTGATTTAGATTTAAAATCTGAAAAGTTAAGTAATTTTGTAGCAAATAATCTTCAAATAGAGACGGTAGAAGATACTAATATAATTAACATTAGTGTGAACAGTAAAGATCCTCATCAAAGCAAAGTAGCATTAGAAGAATTATTAGAATTATTTACAACTGATAGCCAAGCAGAATTCAAGCGACGTTTGCAGCAGAGAGAAGAATATTTGACTGAAGTAAAAAATCAGTTAGCAGAGGTTAATAACGATATTAATGACAAACAGAATGCTTATCAAGAACTAGTAAATAGTGATTTATCAACTACAGATAAAGTTATTTTAAATAATGATTTTACCAATAAACTAAATAAATTAAAAGAATTAAGACTTTCGTTAATTGATCAAAAAAATGACTTATTAGAAAAGATAAATGAGATGCAGAAGTCGAAACTAATTAATGAACCAATTGAAAATAGTAATCCAATCAAGCCCAATAAAAAACTGATTGTAGTAATTGCTGGTGTGTTAGGTATAATGTTAGCTATATTTGCAGCCTTTGGCAAAGAGTTTTTAGTAGACTTCAAGGAAGATATGGTAGTTAAAGGATAAGGAAAGTGATTAGCTTCATAATAAAGAGCTTGGATTCTGTTTCTAAATAAATAGGCAGATGATAAGCTCTTTTTAGTGTTTAGAAACACATTATTTTTAGTAGTTAGAGTTTATAATTGAAACAAAAGTGGTTGAGCGGTATTAGACCCTAGCAAAAAATTGATTTTAAAGCACTATTTTGTTGAAAAGAAAAGATTGTGTGATATAATGAATGTGGTTTGATAGTGTTATTTACCAATAGAGAAAGATATTGAATTTCAAACTGTGAGGTAGGAGATTGCTTTTCAATCGCGAAAGTATTAAGCAAGATACATAGTAATAGATTTTATAAAAAATGAAATGGGGGAGTAAAAATGGGGGAGTATATTTTGATATTTATAGTCAGTTTATTTATGTCTCTGACCTTAACTCCATTAGCAAAAAAGTTGGCTTTTTTAATAGGAGCAGTTGATCACCCTAACTTGAGAAAAATTCATGAAAATGCAATCCCTCGCTTAGGTGGTTTAGCAATTTATTGTGCTTTTTTAGTTAGTAGTCTAATATTTATTGAATTTACTTGGCAGTTCAAAGCCTTTTTGTTAGGTTCGGGAGTTATAGTTATTATTGGAGTGATTGATGATATTAAAGAATTGGATGCTAAAATCAAATTAGCAGGACAGATTTTAGCAGTGAGTCCAATTTTGGCTTATATATTAAGCTTAGATGTGATAAGTAATCCAATTGCTGAATTTGTTTTTGGTAGTTATTTAGCTGTACCAGTGGTTGTGTTTTGGATAGTAGGTATTATCAATGCTGTTAATTTGATTGACGGCTTAGATGGTTTAGCAGGTGGAGTTGCTTCTATCTCAGCTTTGACAATGGCTATCATTTGCTTTGGGAATGGGGATTTGGTCAGCTGCAGTTTAGCTTTAATATTAGCTGGCTCTATTTTAGGGTTTCTAAAATATAATTTCAATCCCGCCGAAATATTCATGGGCGATACAGGAAGTATGTTTATCGGCTATGCCCTAGCGACTATCTCTTTATTTAGTATT
>JBNJFD010000072.1:0-9707 GCA_051746525.1 Bacillota bacterium
GCAGCTATTGAAGGCGCAGGACCATATCAAGTTAAATAAGGTAACTAAACCAGTTCCTAATCTAGGAGCTGGTTTTTTAATTATTGAAAGAAGTTTTATTGTTTTTAAATACAGGTGTTATCTTCTTTTTGTAGAAATAAATAAATTATAGAAATTAATAGATTTATGTTTTTAATCATAAATTTTAGAATATCAATGATTAAAAAGGAGGGGTTGAAATGGCTAACATATTAATAATTGATGATTCGGCTTTTTTGAGAAGGTCAGTTAATAAACTTCTTTCGGAACAAGGGATGGATGTTTTTGAAGCAGAAAATTTGGCTCAAGTTCGAGAAAACAGATTTTCTAGAGAAGAAGATTTAAAAGATATGGATTTGATTTTATTAGATATATATTTGCAAGGAGAAAAAGGGCTTGATATTTTACCTTATTTAAGAAATAAATATTCTACTATCCCAGTATTAATTTTAAGTATGGATAATAGTAAGGAAACGGTGCTGCGGGCTTTTGAACTGAAAGCTAATGATTATATTTTAAAACCTTTTGATGAACAGAAGTTAATCTCTAAAATTAAGTATTATCTTGATTTATCAGATGAGTGCATTGCTAATCCTAAAAAATGTGCAGTAGAAGATAGTAAATCTAAAGATGAATTTGATTATTTTCAAGTTGATTTATTAAAAGAGATAAGTCGTTCTCTGCGTAGTGAATTACCCTTTTCTATAATCAAGTTGGGATTAAAAGGGGATAGCAGGAAAATTGTTACTAAAGAAAAATTATTGAATTCTATTAGAGATATTGACCAGATATATACAATTGGAAATGATTCATACTTGTTTCTGCTTCCTTTAACGGGAAAAGAAGGGGTGGTAAAATTAATTAGTAGGTTAGAATTACAGTTTAATAAGGAGTTAGATTTACAAGATTTAGGATTTGTTAATAAAATATCTTTTCCAGAAGATATTACTGCTAAGGTAGAAAAAAATAAAGCTGTAGAATATCAACAGGAGATTATTGAGCGTTTAAATAGAAATTAGTTCAAAAACACTTGTTATTTAAGATAATTTCTGTTAGACTTAATAGTAGATAATTAAATATCCTAGTTCTACTTCTAGGGGCGCTCATTTTTGAGCTGAGAAAGAGTTAAGACTCTAGTCCCTTCGACCTGATCTGGATAATGCCAGCGTAGGGAAGTAAGTGCTTTAAGAATAATTCAACCTATTATTAAGCACAACTCCGCCTGCGGAGTTGTGCTTTTTGTATTTTAAGTAGGTTTAGTTATTTTTTATTTAACAGCACAGCTCCCTGACGGGGCTGTGCTGTTTTTTTGTTTTTAAGCAATAATCAATTTCTAATAGAAGTAGGTGATGATAATGAAGCAAGTATTAACAATAGCAGGTTCTGATTCTGGTGGTGGGGCAGGAATTCAAGCAGATTTAAAAACTATGACAGCGTTTGAAGTATATGGAGCATCAGTCATTACTGCTATTACAGCGCAAAACACTTTAGGAGTGCAGGGTGTGAAAATGCTTGATAAGAATGTAGTAGCGCAACAATTAGATTCTGTTTTAACAGATTTAAATTTTAGTGCTGTTAAAACAGGTATGTTGGGCAATAAAAAGATTATTGAGGTTGCTGCTAATAAAATAAAAAAATATCAATTAAATAATTTAGTTGTAGACCCAGTAATGGTGGCTACTAGCGGCGATGTGTTATTAGAAGAAGCAGCAATTATCACTTTAATTGAGGAATTAATTCCTTTAGCTACAATAATCACTCCTAATTTAGAAGAAGCTAAGGTATTAGCAGGTTACGAATTAGATGCGGCAGTAAATTTTAAAAAGTTAGCAAAAGAACTTTATCAATTGGGACCTAATTCTGTATTAGTTAAGGGTGGTCATAAACAGGCTAATCAAGCTATTGATTTATTTTATGATGGCACAGAATTTAAAGAGCTGACTGCACCGAGAGTAGAAACTACTGATACCCATGGAACGGGCTGTACTTTATCTTCTGCTATAGCCAGTAATTTAGCTTTAGGATATGATTTATTTGAAGCTTTAAAACAAAGTAAAGTTTTTATTACTCAAGCAATTAAATCTGGTGTAAAAGTAGGTTCTGGGAATAATCCTGTTAACCATTTGATTAATATTTAAAAGCAGTAAAACAGTAAGATTGTTGTGAAGTTAATTACCAATCATTAATTAAAACTATAAACTATAAAATGGGAGAGATAAAAATGACTCAAATGGAACAAGCTAAAGCAGGACAAATAACTAACATAATGAAACAAGTGGCTGCTAAAGAAGATGTAGATGTTGAGTTTGTTAGGCAGGGTTTAGCAGAAGGAACTATTGTTATCCCGGCTAATAAAAATCATACTCATTTGGACCCTAATGGCTTTGGAAAAGGATTATCTACTAAAGTTAATGCTAATTTTGGTACTTCTGAAGATTATCAAGATTTAGAGCAGGAATTAAAAAAATTAGATGCTGCTGTTGAAGCAGGAGCAGATGCTGTTATGGATTTATCTACGGGAGATAAAATAACAGAAACCAGACAGGAGATATTAGCAGCTTCTAATTTGCCTTTAGGTACAGTACCTTTGTATCAAGCTACTGTAGAAATTTTGGCCCAAGATAAGGCTATTATTGATTTAACAGTAGAAGAAATTTTTTCTGTGATTGAAAAACAAGCTCAAGACGGTGTTGATTTTATTACTGTTCATTGTGGATTGACTTTAGAAGGATTGCAGCATTTAAAAGATGAAGGCAGGGTAACTGATATTGTCAGCCGCGGAGGGTCTTTTATGGCTGGTTGGATGATGCATAATGAAGCAGAAAATCCACTTTATGAGCACTATGATCGGTTATTAGAAATAGCTTATCAATATGATGTGACTTTAAGTTTGGGAGATGCTTTACGTCCAGGTTCTTTAGCGGATGCTACTGACCGTTCACAAATTCATGAGTTGCTTATATTAGGAGAATTAGTAGACCGAGCTAGAGAAAAAAATGTTCAAGTGATGGTAGAAGGACCAGGTCACGTACCTTATGACCAGATTGAAACTAATATTAAATTACAAAAAGAGTTATGTAAAGATGCGCCTTTTTACGTCTTAGGTCCTTTAGTTACCGATATAGCATTAGGATATGATCACATTAATGCAGCAATCGGGGGCACTTTAGCAGCTAGTAGTGGTGCAGATTTTTTATGTTATGTAACCCCAGCTGAACATCTTGGACTGCCAACAGTAAAAGATGTAGAAAAAGGAGTGATTGCAACTAAAATTGCTGCTCATGCAGCTGATATCTCTAAAGGCATAACTAGTGCTCAAAAGAGAGATTTTAAAATGGCTCAAGCTAGAAAAAATCTAGATTGGGAGCAGCAGATAAAATTAGCAATAAATCCTGAAAAAGCAAAACAGCTAAGAGAAGAATATAATAGTAATTTAAAAGATGAAGAAGCCTGTACAATGTGCGGATCATTTTGTGCTTTGAAAATAGTAGAACAGGAATTATAGTGTGGATCAAGCAAAATAAGGTTTTGATTTTTAATGTATAAAAAAAACATTAAATAACAAACTAAAATAGGAGTTACTTCTACTTTAGTTTAATAATTTTAAATGTAAATTTTATTTACTAAAGGAGGATTTATATTCTTGTTATAGAATTAAGTTAAGTAGACTAAAAAATGAAGTATTAGGAGGGTAGTAATTTATGGCTATTTTAACTAATGAAGAGATAAGCAAGTTGGTAAATGCTGAATTACATGACCCATTTATGTTCTTAGGAATGCATGAATTAAATAACAATGAAGTAGTGGTTAGATCTTTTAACCCTGAAGCTAAGAATATTTGGGTAGTATCAGATGAATTAGATAATAATATAGAGTTAGAACAGATTGCTTCTGAAGGACTATTTGAGGGAGTAGTAGAAGCTGAAGATTTATTTGATTATGAATTAAAATATGAAAATGATGAAGGGCATCAGTGGCAATTAAAAGATCCATACTCTTTTCTGCCGGTTTTAACTGATGATGATTTGCATTATTTTGGCGAAGGTAAACATTATCAAATTTATGAAAAAATGGGTGCTAATATAACTACTCATGAAGGAGTAGAAGGAACACACTTTTCTGTTTGGGCTCCTAATGCTGAGCGAGTTAGCGTAGTAGGACAATTTAACCAATGGGACGGTAGAATGCATCAAATGAGAGTTTTAGGAGGCTCAGGAGTTTGGGAAATATTTATTCCTGGAATTTGTGAAGGGGAATTATATAGGTTTGAAATTCTATCTCAAGAGGGAGATGTATTGATAAAATCTGATCCATATGCTTTTTATAGTGAGTTAAGACCATCTAATGCTTCAGTTACATATTCATTAGAGGATAAATATGAGTGGGAAGATGAAGATTGGATAGAAAAAAGAGAAAAAACTGAGTGGTTGGAAGAAGCTATATCAGTTTATGAAGTTAATTTATCTTCTTGGGCTAGAGTTCCAGAAGAAGATGATAGATTTTTAACTTACCAGGAATTAGCTGATGAATTAGTTCAATATGTTAAAGAGCATAATTATACTCATGTGGAATTAATGCCAGTGGCAGAACATCCATTAGATGAATCTTGGGGCTATCAAGTAACGGGTTATTATTCAGTTACTAGTAGATTTGGTAAACCTGAAGGCTTTATGTATTTGGTTGATCAATTTCATCAAAATGATATAGGAGTTATATTAGATTGGGTACCTGGTCATTTTCCTAAAGATGGTCATGCGCTAGGAAGATTTGATGGTTCGGCTTTATATGAACATTTGGATCCTAGATTAGGAGAACATCCTGATTGGGGAACTTATATATTCAATTATGGTCGTAATGAAGTCAAAACGTTTTTATTAGCTAATGCTATCTTTTGGTTAGAGGAGTTTCATATAGACGGATTGAGAGTTGATGCTGTTGCTTCAATGTTATATCTAGATTATGGTCGAGAACATGGAGAATGGATACCTAATAAATATGGTGGTCGAGAGAATTTAGAAGCAATTGAGTTTTTAAAGGAATTTAATGAAATTACTCATCAAAAACATCCAGGAGTTCTAACAATTGCTGAAGAATCTACGTCTTGGGGTGGGGTTACAGAGCCTACATATAATGGAGGTTTAGGTTTTTCTTTAAAATGGAATATGGGCTGGATGAATGATAGTTTAGAATATATTCAAAAAGAGCCAATTCACCGCAAATATCATCATGACGATTTAACTTTTTCTATGGTCTATGCTTTTAGTGAAAACTTCATGTTAGTTTTATCCCATGATGAAGTAGTACATTTAAAAGGTTCTATGCTGGATAAAATGCCAGGTGATTATTGGCAAAAGTTTGCTAATTTAAGATTATTTTATTCTTATATGTATGCTCATCCAGGCAAAAATTTATTGTTTATGGGTGGCGAATTTGGTCAATGGGAAGAGTGGGGTGTTAATCAAAGTTTAGATTGGAACCTTTTAGAGTATGAACCTCATCAGAAAATGCTGGACTTTGTTACTGATTTAAATCAAATCTATCAAGATAATAATGCTTTATGGGAAAAAGATTTTAATTATGGTGGTTTTGAATGGATTTGTAGTGATGATGCTGAAAATAGTATTTTATCTTTTGTCCGTAAGGGAGAAGATTCAGATGAAATACTAGTGTGTATCTTTAATTTCACACCAGTTGAAAGACACAATTATCGTGTAGGTGTACCTAAAGAGGGTATTTATAAAGAAATATTAAATAGTAATGCTGAGGATTATTGGGGTAGTGGAGTAAGAAATAATAAAAAAATTGAATCGGAAAAATATGAATATAATGGACGAAAGCATTCTATTGAGCTTACTTTGCCTGGTTTGAGTGGAATTTATCTCAAGTATAAACCTAAAGAATAAATATTATAGATTAGAGGATATTTGTGTTTGCTCTAGAATAATGGAAAATAGATAAATGTTCAGTTTATTATTTTAAAAAAGGCTATAAGATTTATTTATAAGGGGAGGTAAAGCCAGTGGTTAGCAAAAATTTATTAAAAAACAGGGTAGAAGAAGAAGTTAAAGAAATTTTAGAGGCTAACGATGAATTTTGTGCTTGTGAACAGTGCCAAGCTGATGTTTCTGCTTTAGCGTTAAATAATTTAAAACCAAGGTACGCTGGCAGTGATGAAGGAGAAGTGGTATTAGAAAGTACAGATATTTCTAGTACTCAAACAGAGATGGATATTTATCGAACTATTTTAGAGGCTGCTAAAGTAGTTAATGAACAACCACATCATGATAGATAATTAAAAATCCTAATTTAGTTACTGCTGCAGCAGAGACTTATGATACTATTGAGAAGATAGCATCTAAAATAGAAAAAGATATTAACATGACTACTTAGTAGATTACTAGGTAGTCTTTTTTTTATTTAAATATTAATTATAATTCTTGAGTTTTAGTTATAAACTATGATTAATAACATAAATATATATTAACTAGAAATTACGACTGGAGGTAAAAACATGAGTAAACGAGTAACTGCTAAAAATTATTTTCCAGGTGGTAATACTTGTCGCGGATTTTATTCTTTTTATGAATATTTACCATATAATGCTGAACGTATTTTTATTATTAAAGGGGGTCCTGGAACAGGGAAGTCTACTTTTATGAAAGAAATAGCTCAAGAATTTTTAGAGCAAGGTTATAGCATTGAATATCATTGGTGTTCTTCAGACAATGATTCTCTTGATGGAGTAGTTATTCCAGAGCTTAAAGTTGCTTTGCTAGATGGTACTGCACCTCATTTAATAGATCCGACGACTCCAGGTGCAGTTGATGAGATAGTAAATTTAGGTCGTTATTGGGATCGTGAGGTTCTTAAACAGTATAAAGAAGAAATAATAACTTTAAACAAAACTATTTGGAAATATTTTGATAAAACATATGCTTTTTTAGAAGAAGCAAAATTAGTTCATGACCGATGGGAAGAGTATTATTTAGAAGAAATGGATTTTCAAAAAGCAAATGTAAAAGTTGCTGAGTTGAAAGAAAATATTTTAGGTGACATAAAATTAGCAGCTAAATTAGGTAATGATCGGCATTTGTTTGGTAGTGCATTTACTCCTAAAGGTGCTGTTGATTATTTTAGTAACATTACTTCAGACTGTGAGCAAAGATATATTATTAAAGGTAAGCCGGGGACAGGAAAATCAACAATAGCTAAAAAAATTGCTCAGGCTGCTTTGGAGCGGGGATTAGATGTGAATTATTTTCATTGTTCTTTTGACCCAGATAGTATTGATATGATTGTAATTCCAAAGTTGCAATTGGCGGTAGTAGATGGGACTCCACCTCATATTGTTAATCCAAATCGTACAGGAGATGAGATTGTTGATATGCTAGAATGTATTAATCAGAAAAAAATTGAAGAGAAACAAGAGCAAATTCAAGTTATTAAAGCTAACTATTATAATTTAATGAGGCATGCTCTAGAAGAAATCCAACAAGCTAAAAAATTACATGACCAATTAGAAGAATATTATATAAAAGCAATGGATTTTGCTAAAATAGATCAAAGATGCGAAAAAATAAAAGCAGAAATAAAAAAAAGAATTTAAAATAGATAAGTATTAAATGTACCTTAGCAAGGGTGCATTTTTTAAAATTTAAAAGGAGTGGGGAAAATGTGTGGAATTGCAGGTTGGATAAGTTGGGAAAAAGATTTGACTAGCAATGAAAATAAAAAGATATTAGCAGCTATGCAGGATACTTTAAAACGAAGAGGGCCAGATGAAAAGGGGGAATGGATTACTAAAGATGTAGCATTGCTGCATCGTCGGTTAATAGTTATTGACCCTGAAGGCGGTAAGCAGCCTATGGTTAAACAAATTGCTGGGAATAAATTTATAATTTCTTATAATGGTGAGTTATATAATACAGTTGAACTTAGGAAGCAATTAAAAAAAATTGGGTATCACTTTAATAGTCATTCAGATACAGAAGTTTTGTTAACGTCTTATTTGGAGTGGGGGGTAGAGTGTGTTGAATATTTAAATGGGATATATGCTTTTGCAGTTTGGGATCAAAAAAGAGGGCAATTATTTTTAACTAGGGATAGAATGGGAGTTAAACCTTTGTTTTATAGTTGTAAACCTGATGATTTTTATTTTGGGTCAGAATTAAAATCCTTATTAGCGCATCCTGAAATAGAAGCTGTAGTAGGGAAAGATGGTTTAGCAGAAATTTTTGCTTTAGGTCCGGCTCGTACTCCGGGCCAAGGTATATTTGAAGGGATTAAAGAGTTAAAACCAGGACATTATTTGATTTATAACAGAACGGGAATTGAAATAAAAAAATATTGGTCACTGCAGAGTAGAAAACATTTAGAACCATTTTCTGAAACTGTGCAGACAATAAAAAAGCTATTTGTTGATACAGTGCAGAGACAGTTAATTTCTGATATGCCAATTTGTACTTTGTTATCAGGAGGATTAGATTCTAGTGCAATTACTGCTGTTGCTAGTAAAAAATTAGAACAGGAATATAATTATCAACTACATACCTATGCAGTAGATTATCAAGACAACCACCAACATTTTAAAAGTAGTGAATTTCAACCGAGCAGGGACCAGCAATGGATCGATATTATGTCTGATTATTCAACTACTAAGCACCATAATGTAATATTAACTACTAATCAATTAATATCTGCTTTGCAAGAAGGAGTATATGCTCGTGATTTGCCAGGTATGGCAGATATAGATGTATCTTTATATTTATTTTGTTCTCAAATAGCTCAAAACTTTACTGTTGCAGTATCAGGAGAATGTGCTGATGAAATTTTTGCTGGTTATCCTTGGTTTCACAAGAAGGGAGTATTAGATAAAGAGATATTCCCTTGGTTAAGAAATATAGAGTTTAGAACTAATGTACTTAATAATGATTTGCGAAAATCAATTGAACCACAACAATATTTAAAACAGAGATATCAGGAAGCATTATCTGAAGTGCCAAGGCTGGCTAACGATACTGAAATAGGAAAGCGAATGAGAGAGATAACTTACTTGACCTTAACTAGATGGATGCCGGTTTTATTAGAACGCAAAGATAGAATGAGCATGTATACAGGATTAGAAGTGAGAGTGCCATTTTGTGATCATCGATTAGTAGAATATGTTTGGAATGTACCTTGGGAAATGAAAAATTATGGGGGGCAGCGAAAAGGGGTGCTGCGAAAAGCAGTAGCTGGTTTATTACCTGAAGAAATCAGGACTCGTCCTAAGAACCCCTATCCTAAAACAGTTAACCCATCTTATTTAGAAGCAGTTACTAATTTGCTCTTAGAAATCATTAATAATAATAATGCTCCACTAATAGATTTTGTTAATTCTCAAGAAATTAAAAAAATAATAGAATTAAGAACAGAAAGCAATGTACCTTGGTTTGGTCAATTGATGCAAATTCCTCAATGGTTTGCTTATTTAATTCAGGTTAATTTTTGGCTAGAAGATTATGGAGTGAGGGTTAAAACTAAATAAAACACCTTTTATGTTAACTTCATGTTTTTTTTAAAAAATGCAGTTCCGCAAAATATGCTGGCGGTGATTATGCCTTGCGAAAGCAATCAACAAGATAAAGAGGATGCAATTGTTGTAGCCGAAGAATTCGATATAGATTACAAAGTTGTTGACTTGACAACAA
>JBNJFD010000073.1:0-9681 GCA_051746525.1 Bacillota bacterium
TGGAGTTTAAGTTCTCCTAAACTACCTACTTTAATTGTCTGCGGCTGTTCATTATATAAAATCAAAATATAGCTGCCGGGTTCTGTAGTTAATTCATCTTCGATATTTATCCGTCCCATACTATCTCTCCTCTAGCAAATTACGATTTATCTAAATCAATTATCTCTACTTCTGCAACAGCAGTAGCGATTAATTCTTCAATTTCTAATTCTTTTTCCCCTTGCTTTACTTGCCATAATCGGGGATGAGTTTCAGGAGTATCAGGTACAAAAACAGTACAACAGTCTTGAGCAGGTTTAGTAGATAATTCATAAGTCCCAATTTGTCTAGCTTTAGTAATAATCTCTGTCTTATCAAATCCGATTAATGGTCTAAAAATTGGTACTTCTGCAATAGCATTAGTTACTGTAATCGAATCTAAAGTTTGGCTGGCTACCTGTCCAATACTTTCCCCTGTAATTAAAGCCTTACCCCCTTGCTGCTCATTCATTACCTTTTCTGCTACTTTAATCATCTGCCGGCGCATAATTAAAGTAATTAAATCAGGAGGACAATGTTGATTGATTTCAGTTTGAATTGCAGTAAAGTTAACCACATGTAATTTAATATGTGGTTGGTAAAGGGCCAACTTCTTAGCTAAATCAATTACTTTTTCCTTGGCCCGCTCACTAGTAAAGGGCGGCGTATGGAAATAAATTGGCATAATCTCTACGCCTCGCTTCATGGCTAACCACCCTGCTACAGGACTATCAATTCCTCCTGATAACATTAATGCTGCTTGGTCGGAGGTTCCAATAGGTAACCCACCTAAACCTTTTTGTTCAGTAATATAAATATAAGCATGATGAGCTCTAATCTCTACCGTCACATCTAACTCAGCATTTTTCAAACTTACTTCTAAAGCTCCATCAGAAGTGTTTTGTAGCAAATAAGATCCTAATTGTTGATTAACTTCCATAGTATCTAATTCAAAAGATTTATTAGAACGATTAGTAGTTACTCGAAAAGAGATAGGTTCTTGAGAATGAACTAATTCTTCTTTAACCAATTCTAAAGCCTGTTTTTTAATTATTTCAAAATCTAAAGGCACTTTTTCCACAGGGCAAATACCCACTATCCCAAAAACTTTAGCTAATCTTTCTAACACATCATCTTCTGCTAATTTAGTTTCTATGAAAATCCGTCCAAAAGTTTTATTGATTTTAGGCTGGGCTCCTAATTCTTTTAAAGCAGTTTCAATATTATCAATTAATTGATCTTCAAATTTATATCTATTATGTCCCTTAGTACCTATCTCACCATATCTAATTAAAAATAAGTTATCCATCTTCTTCACCTCTATAATATTTTTCTTAACATTGTAATTTTTTCTTTTAATTTATCTATAGTATAATTCACTTCTTCAATAGTATTATATGCTCCAAAACTAAAGCGAATTGTCTTATCAATTAACTCATTAGCTAAGCCAATGGCTTCTAAAACATGGTTGCTATCCTTTCTTTTAGAAGAACAAGCTGCCCCAGTGGAAACATAAATATCCTCTTCTGCTAAGCTGTGCACTAATATTTCACCTTTGATACCAGTAAAAGAAATACTAGCAATATGAGGTGCTCCCGCTTTAATTGTTGGCCCATTTAAAGAGCTGCCTTCAATTTCCTCTAAAATCCGAGTCACTAATAGTTCTTTTAATTGATACATCTTTTCTCGTTCTTCCCTAGTAGTTATCACATCAACTGCCGTCCCAAATCCAACTATCCCCGGTACATTTTCTGTTCCAGGTCTAATACCTCCTTCTTGGTTACTGCCGCGGAAAATAGCTTTTAAATTTGTTTTTCCCGCTGCATATAAAGCTCCCACTCCCTTTGGCCCATGAATCTTATGAGCACTAAGCGAACATAAATCAATTCCTAAACGCCCAGGATATAAGTCTATTTTCCCTAATGCTTGGATAGCATCTACATGTAAATACAAATTGTTATATTGATTTGTGAGGTGAGCTATTTGCTCTAAAGGTTGAATAGTACCTAATTCATTATTTACAGCCATAATACTCACTAAAATAGTTTCTTCATTCAAATATTCTGCTAATTGCTTTAAATTAATTATTCCAGTTTGATCAACATCTAAATATTTAACATCCCAATCCTCTTCTAAACTCTTAAATATATTTAAAACAGAAGGATGCTCAATCTTAGTAGTTATAATTCTACTGCCGTAATTTTTTAATGCGTTAATAGTCCCTAAAATAGCTAAGTTATTAGCTTCAGTACCCCCAGAAGTAAAATAAATATCTTCAGTAGTTACCTTTAATTTAGCTGCTAACTTCTCTCGAGCTGACTTAACTAATTTTTCCGCTGCTAAGCCTTTATCATGTAAAGAAGAGGGATTACCATAATTTCTTCTTAATGTTTCTGACATCTGTTCTACTACCTCATCAGCAGCTTTAGTTGTAGCAGCATTATCTAAATATATTTCTGTCATCGTTAACTCCTTCCAACTAACAAAATTTAATCATTATTTTCTAAAGCTTGAGCAACAGAATCTAATTTTTGCTGACTGCTGGCTTCTTTATCTCGTCTATCGTCAATTTTAATATTAGTAGTTACTCTTTCAGCCCCTTTAGCAAAAGGTACTTCATGTAATTTTCTAATTACAATTAATAATTCGTTTAAATCACCCTCAATTATAGTTCCCATCGGTGTTAACTGATATTCTATTTCTTCTTCACCTTCTAATACCTGTTGACATTTAGCAACATAATTACTTAAACTAGTCGATTCAGTACCAATTGGAACAACCGTTACCTCTGCAATTGCCATTTTAATTCACCCCTTTTTGTAATTGATAGTTGAGAATTACTAGTTGATAGTTAAAAGATTAAACGTCCTATTTTTCAGTAGTTTACTTGATTTTGAATTTAACTCTAAATTATCAACTATCCACTATCAACTTATAATACCTTTTAGTTGAGATACATCATATCCATCTAATAACTGCTCTAAATCCTGTAAACTATCAATATTATTAGCCATGAAAATCTTAATTGCCCGATTCTTTCCAATTCCCGGTAAAGCTTCTAGTTGAGCAATGCCAGCCTGATTAAGATTAAAAGGTATCGGTACAGCTGTAATTGAACGATAGCCATAATCAATCACTTTCACATCTAAAACTGCACCTAGTTCATATTCTCCAGGAATACCTACTAAAATTGGATAAGTCCCAATCTGACGACCAAAAGCTGTTTTACCCCGCTGCTCTTCAATAATAACTTCTTCTAAAATTGTTCCCACAGGAAATACCTGTTCTAACAACGGCTGGTTAATCTCTTGATTAATTTTTTCTTTATAATCTTTAAACTGCTGTTGATCATAATCAGCACTTTGATAATCCCCTACAGGATTTACCTGCCGAATATTAATTCTTCTTAATAATAAATCTGACTCTAAAACATCCTTTAAAAATTGATAATTCAACTCCATTGTTTCTGCGCGTTCGCCTTTTAAACCATGTAACAAATTAATTCCTGGTAATAACTTAGGAATACCATCTTCTCTATAACCGCTAACTTGATTCATCATTTCTACTGCTTTTTTAGTTTTAGCAGCAGTAGTCCCTATTTTGTTAGCCTTTAAAACCTTTGGATCTGCTGATTCTAACCCAAAAGCAGCAATATCACCAGCAGTATTATAGTTAGCAATAGTTTCTAATATCTTTTTAGCCCGTTGAGGATAATCAACGATATTACTAGGATTCATATTATCCATGTGTAATACCTTCAACTGAGGAGCTACTTCTCTGATACCACTATATAACTTGTCTATTGCTTCAGGATTTGGAATTAATTCTCCATTTTCCTGAGAAGCTTGATAAAGTAATAAATCAGTCTGTCCACCTAATCTAAAATAACGATTGCCTTGATTATATAGGATTTCTATCTCTTTAATTATTCCTTTAATACTTCGTTGATAGGTTTTTTCTTTAAAACCTTCACTACAAAAGGAACAGTGATTATCCCGAGGACAGCCGCGAAAAGTTTCTATCTCACACATTAGTTGAGGGAAATTAGGATGCTTAGTTGTAACCTCGGCGCCTAATTGAGCCCAATAATCTATTAACTCTACTACAGATTTATTTTCAAGAGGATTTTGCTTAGTTAGTTCTTGATAAACTGTTAAAGCAGCTAATTCTTCAGCAAAATAATTAATGTTATTAATTTCTAAATCACAGTTAATAATTGGCCCACCTAAAATAACCTGCTGTTGTTTTAAGTCTTGGCCTAAAGATTCTATTTCCTGTACAGAAATAGGCTTGCCGCCTAAATATTTACCAGGTACTGTGGTGCCTGCAATAATAATTACTAAATCAGCCGTTTCTAATCTATGCCATTCTTGATTTTGATTACTGCGAAATTGGTCAATTGTTAAGTAATCAATTTCTTTTTTAGTTAAACCACAGTCTTTTAACGCCCCATATGTATAACGAACATGAGGAGCAATATAAGGCGGTACTCCTAAACAGGAAGGTTCATCTAAATAACCATCTAAAATTGTAACATGCATAATTTAAAAGCTCCTTTATATCTTTTCTATTAGCAATGTCCATATTATATCAAGCTGACAACAAAAATTAAAGCATCTCCAATAAATTGTAGTTTGACAGATGTCGATTAAAAGAATAAACTATTAATAGTTGGAGGTGAAAAGATGAAAATTGGCGGTCGAGCTTATCGTAATGGCTTAATTTTATTTGGAGAAAATTATTCAGTAAAAGCTTATTATGAAGATGGAGAATTACTTTATCAAGTGGGACAAAACACCTTAAAAGATAATAAGTTTTTTAATTTTGTGCAGCAGATACCAATCTTAAGAGGGATTTTTAAGTTGTTGTTTTCGTTATATTATTTTTTTAAAGAAGCTGCAGGTAATCCGAAACGATTTTGGCCTATTTTAGCTATTTTAGCTTTAGATATAGTGCTGGAATTATATTTTATCTTTTTTCCAGCCAGTAGTACTCAAGTTGTTAATCAGATTTTCTTTTTAGACCCGCTATTTTATTGGGGGGCTTTAATTATAGGTGTTTTTGTTCTGCGGGAGACCTTATTAAAAGAAATATTTAAATTTCACGGTGCAGAGCATAAAGCCGTTAATTACTATCAAGGGGATTTAAGTGGAGAGCTAAATGATTATTCACGCTTGGCCCGGAGATGTGGCACTAATTTAGTGGCAATTTATTTATTTTTGGTACTAGTTATTGAATCATTAGGCTTCGGATTCAATATTTTTTTAGAAACACTACTATTATTAGGAGTAGCATATGAATTATTGCTTATTATTCCAGAATCTATTCTTAATATACCCTATTTAGTTCAGAAATTTACAACTGTAGAACCAGATGAAAAACATTTAAAAGCAGCGCAAACTGCTTTAGATTTATTATTAGCCTATGAAGAAGAAAGTGAAGTATAAGCTGTTTTAAATTTTATGGCAGTTATGATGCTCCATGGTCAAGTTGTTTTCTTTGGAGCTACATGGATTCCTTTTCTAATAGTAAAAAATAATTGATTAATAGTTACAGGAATTTAAACTCCTGTAACTATTTTTAATTTAACTTTGTTAATAAATTATGTTATAATTTGAAGTAGATTTTAATAAGGTGGTGGAAAAAATGTCCAGAATAATAGGAGTAGATATTGATGCTGTTTTAACTGCAGAAGGAACCGGTGAAGAAAATATCTGGCACCGTAACTTATGTGATTACTTTGATTTAGATGGTAGACAGAGTAATGACTATGATTTTACTAAAGCTTATAATATTAGTGAAGAAGATATCCAAGAATTTATGGCTACTCGGGGGATGGAAGTCTTTAGAAGCGTACCTCCGCGACCCAATTCTGTTCATGTTTTAACTGAGCTAAAAGAAAAAAACTATAATATTATTTTAGTAACTGCTCGTGGAGCAGACCTTAATCAAATTACTGCTCAATGGCTAGACAAGCATCAAATTCCTTATGATCAATTAATTCATAGTGAAGAAAAAGCAGATATTTGTGAGCAAAAAGATATTGAATTATTTATAGATGACCGTTTGAAGAATTTACTGCCCATTAAAGAGCGATTGGATATACCAGTGTTATTGATGACAATGACTCATAATGAACATTATACTGGTGATATCCCACGCGTCCATAATTGGTTAGAAATAAAAGAAAAAATTAATTATTATTTTAAATAGTCATAGGTTGGGAAAACATCTCAACCTATGACTATTATTAGGCTTAACTTTTCGTGTTTTATGAACTGTGCATGTTAATATAGCTTATTTGTTTTTAATCGCGTTTAAATCTTTTTTCATATCAATTAATAAAATAATTAATTCTCCACAAGAATATAAAAATAATGTTTGGAACATCCCAAATAAAATTGGAAATAAACTATTAAAAATCATAAATGCTGAATTTTGAGCCGTTATATTAGACGGCTGTTTCACTAAATTAACAAAAGTAATAAATAAAGTAAAAATTATTGAAATAATAGCTAATACTTTAAAGGCTATAGCAATAATTCTTAAAGCTTTATAATTATCTTCGATACTATCCTCCCCTTTCTATACAAAATACTCTATTTGAGCTTTAGGGAACTTTTCTTTTATTTGTCTAGTAATAAAAGATTTTAATTCTTTTTCTTTTTCAATAGGATAAATATATTTACCAAATCCTTTATGATGATATTGCTCTTTGTCTAATTCTAATTTGCTATTAGGAAAGCGAGCTGTAATTAGTTTTTTGGCCCGAGTAGTAAAGCGGTATTGAATCAATTCAAAAGTTAATTTTTGCTCTTCTGGATTAACTAATTCTTCTTTTAAAATGGTTAATAATTTAGAATACCCCTGCTGCCAATTGTGATGCATTATAATTGGAGCAATGATAAAACCTAACGGATATCCTGCTTGTTGAATTTTAGCTGCTGCTTTAATTCTTTCTTTTAACGATGATGTGCCGTGTTCAAATTTTTTAATTACATAATCAGAATTGATACTAAATCTAAATCGAGTATGACCTCCATGTTCAACTTCTAATAAACTATCTACAAAAGCAAATTTTGTTACCACCCTTAACCTACCTAACTTTTGAGTAGCAAAATATTCAATAGTTTTCTGCAGGGAACCAGTTAAATGTTCTACAGCAATAGGGTCTGAAGAGCTACTTGCTTCAAAAGTGACAATCTCCCCTTTACCTTTGCGAATATATTTTTTAGCAGCCTTTAATATCTCTTTGATATTAACATAAACTCGAGGATAAACTGCTGATCCTAAGTTAGTTGCTAAATAACAATATTCACATTTGCCAGGGCAACTAGTGGTGGTTACTAATCTATAATCTGCTGAAGGCTCACAAGATTTAAATCTCAGCGTTTTTTTGACTCCTACTACTAAGGTGTCTTTAGCCCAATTAAATAATTGAATGGGAGACATCTGTTCTGCAGGACTAACTCGATTATGAGATTTAATATACTTTACTTCTAAATCATCAGCTAAAAACTTATTTTCTAATTTCTTTCCTAAAGAATATTTTAAAGCATCCTGTTCTATTAATAAGCGTTTAGGATAGAACTGCTTCATTTTAATTCCTCCAATTAATTTATCTCTTCCCTTATTATTAGAGTATGTCTTTTATAAATTTAACATGCATTTAAAAATTATTTTTTAATCAATAACTATATTTATAGTATTTTTCACTACTTCTACTTTAATTTGAACCAAAAAAATAACAAGAGTGCTGAAATTTAATTCCAGACACTCTTGTTGATTACTTTTTTGATTTTAACTTATTGCTTACACCTCAAAACTAAAGTCTAATAGTTAAGATAAAACCCCTTCACAATCACTATTTAATAAAGCAGTTAATAGTTTAATGCCATTTTCCACATCAGTTAAATCAACCATTTCTGATGGAGAATGCACATAACGACAAGGAATAGAAACTGCCCCTGCCAACACACCATCTTTAGTTAACTGCATACTCCCAGCATCTGTCCCACCATACTTTAATACTTCTAATTGATAAGGTAGTTCATTTTCTTCTGCTAAATCAATTAATAAATTTTTAACCTTGGGGTCAACTAGAACAGACCTATCTTTAACCTTAACTGCAGGACCTTCTCCTAAAGAAACCGCCATTCTTTTAGCTTCAGGCATATCTCCTGTTAAAGTTACATCTACTGCTAATCCTAAATCAGGTTCGATACTATAAGCAGCTACTTTAGATCCTCTAGTTCCCACCTCTTCTTGGGTTGTAAAGACAAAATAGGTGTCATAAACAGGCGTATCAATTGCTTTTAGGGTTTCTATTAAAGCAACACAGCCAATTCTATCATCTAAAGACTTAGCAGTAACCCGCTTACCAAAATCTTGGAATTCTCGATAATAAGAAGCTGTATCACCCAAACTAATCTTTTCTTCTGCTTCTTCTTTATCTGTTGCTCCAATATCAATATATAATTTATCATAGTTTAATTTTTTAATATCATCTAACTTACCTTCTTTATCAATTACTCCTGGAGTTTCTCCATTGAATAACACTCTAGCTCCTAATAACATATAAGGGCTAATCCCACCCACACGATCAAAGCGAATAAATCCATCATCATCAATATGATTAGCAATCAACCCAATCTCATCCATGTGTGCTGCTAACATAACTTTTTTATCTTTTTCCCCTTTTTTGAGAGCAATTAAATTTCCTAAAGCATCAGTTTCAATATTATCCACATCAGCTTCTATTTCAGACCTAATTATTTCTCTAATCTGCTCTTCATCTCCTGAAGGTCCATAAGTTTCTACTAATTTTTTAATCAAGTTTTTCATTGTTAAACCCTCCTGTTGTCACTTTTTGACAAAATTGATCTACTAATTTAATTGTATTTTGAAAATCAGTTAAATTGATTAACGATGCTGGTGAATGAATATAACGACAAGGAACAGAAATTGTTGCTGTTGGGATTCCTTCTTTAGTTAAATGGATTGCTCCACCGTCAGTACCAGCTCGGGTAGACTTCCTAAACTGATAATCAATTTCTTCGCTTTCAGCTATTTTAATTATTTCCTGCACTAAGTTTTTATTGGCAATCATTGCTCCATCTCTCATGGTTAAGGCAGGACCTTGGCCCAAGCTAGTGGAATAACTTTGTTCTTCGCTATCAGGAACATCAGAAGCCGTAGTACCTTCCACAACTAAAGCTAAATCCGGATTAATATCATAACTAGCCACTGTAGCCCCTCGTGCACCTACTTCTTCTTGGACTGTAAAAACACCATACAAGGGAAAATCATAATTATTCTTTAAAATTTGAATTAATACAGCGCAGCCAACTCGATCATCAAAAGCTTTAGCTTTAGCAGTGTTTGGCCCTAATTGAGAATAATCAGTTGTAAAAGCAACCATATCTCCAATATCAACTGACTGTTTGGCATCTTTTTTATTTTTAGCTCCAATATCAATATAAAGCTGCTTATAATCTAAAATCTTTTTTCTTTCCTGAGGCTTTTGTAAGTGAATAGCTTTAGCACCAATAATCCCTGGAACTTTATCTTCACCAACTACTACTTTTTTAGAAACTAATATTCTTTTATCAATGCTGCCCACAGGTTTAAAGCTTAATAGCCCATCATCTGTTATATTAGTAA